>CAZAIE010001045.1:0-3064 GCA_964485035.1 uncultured Myxococcaceae bacterium
GCAGCCCCCAAGCCCGACCCGGCGCGCCTCGCCGAGCGCCGCCCGGCGCCGCAGCCAGCCGCACCGGCACCGGCGCCCGCTCCGCAGGCTCCTCCTGCTTCGCCCCAGAACCCGATGGGCGCGCTCGGCGCGACGCTCAACTCCCTCACTCCACCCGGGATGACGCCGGCCCCTGCCGCTCCTGGGCGCGACTCGGTGGAGCAGCTCGCCGCGGCGGTGGAGTCACTGCGGCTCATCGGCGGCAAGCTCGCCGAGCAGGCCCGCGCCGACGCCCTGGAGATCGCCTTCCAGGTGGCCCGGAAGATCCTCGAGACCGAGCTCACCGCGAGCCCCCAGCCGCTCTTCGCCCTGGTCCGCTCCGCCGTGCGCCGCGTGGGAGAGGCCCGGGAAATCGCCATCCGGCTGTGCCCGCAGGACGCCGCCGCGCTGGAGGCCGGGCCGCACGCCGAACTGGGCCTCACGCTGGCCAAGGTCACCATCGTCGCCGACCCCGCGCTGGGCCGCGGCGACTGCATCGTGGAGAGCGACCTGGGCACCGTCGATGGCCGGCTCTCCACGCGCCTCGCAGAGCTGAAGCGCTCGCTCGCCGAGGCCATCGCCGGAGACGCAGCATGAGCCTGCTCGACCTCGAGCGCGTCCAGGAGGTCCTGGCCCGCAGCGACACCCTCGTCCTCAGCGGCCGCGTGCTGCGCGCCTCCGGGCTGGTCCTGGAAGCCGCGCTGCCGCGCGTCGCGGTCGGCACCAGCTGCGAGATCCACGCGACCGACGGCAGGGTGGTCGCCGGCGAGGTGGTGGGCTTCTCCGGCACCTCCGCGCTGCTCATGCCCTTCGGCGAGATGAACGGCATCTGCGAGGGCTGCGCGGTCATCCCCCGGGCGCCCTCGGCCGAGGTGCCGGTGGGCGACGCGCTGCTGGGCCGCGTGGTCAACGCCATGCTCAAGCCGCTGGACGGCGGCCCGGTGCCGCTGTTGCGCGGTCGCGCCCAGCTCAACTGCAACCCGCCCAGCGCGATGCTGCGCCGGCGCATCTCCCGCCCGCTCTCGATGGGCATCCGCTCCATCGACTCGTGCCTCACCATCGGCGAGGGGCAGCGGGTGGGCATCATGGCCGGCGCTGGCGTGGGCAAGAGCGTGCTCCTGGGCATGCTCGCGCGCTCGTCCAGCGCCGAGGTGAACGTGGTGGGGCTGGTGGGCGAGCGCGGCCGCGAGGTGCGCGAGTTCGTGGAGCGCGACCTGGGCGAGAAGGGGCTCGCGCGCTCGGTGGTGGTGGTCGCCACCTCGGACGAGCCGCCGCTGATGCGCGTGCGCGCGGCGATGGCCGCCACCGCCGCCGCCGAGCACTTCCGGGCCCAGGGCAAGCGGGTGCTCCTGCTGCTCGACTCGCTCACCCGCGTGGCCATGGCCCAGCGCGAGATCGGCCTCGCTGCGGGCGAGCCGCCGACCTCCAAGGGCTACCCGCCCTCCGTCTTCGCCGCCCTGCCCCGCCTCGTCGAGCGCGCTGGGAACGACGCCGGTACTGGGAGCATCACTGCGCTCTACACCGTCCTCGCCGAGGGTGACGACATGGCGGACCCGGTGGCCGACGCGGCGCGCGCGGCGCTGGACGGCCACATCGTCCTCTCGCGCAAGCTCGCCGAGTCCGGCCACTTCCCCGCCATCGACGTGCTCGCGAGCGTCAGCCGCGTGATGACCGACGTGGTCGACGCGGGCCACCGCGATCTCGCCCGCCAGGCGCGCGAGACGCTCTCGGCCTACCGCGAGGCGGCGGACCTCATCGAGGTCGGGGCCTACGCCGCCGGGAGCAACCCCAAGGTGGACCGGGCGCTGAAGTGCATCCACGCGCTCAACGGGCTGCTGCGCCAGGGTCCGGACGACCGCTTCACGCTTTCCCAGACCCTGGAGTCGCTGCGCAAGGTCCTGGGAGTCGAGGAGCCCCGCCGTGGCTAACGCCCTGCCCTTCCTCCTCGGCGCTGCGCTGCTCGCCGCGGCCCCCGAGCCCGCGAAGCCCCCGGAGCCCGCGCCGGAGACGGCGGCCAAGGAGGCTCCCAAGGACTCCGCCAAGCCCGCCGAGGTGAAGCCGGCAGATCCCAAATCGGCAGATCCCAAATCGGCAGACGCCAAGCCTGGGGAGTCCAAGCCTGAGGCGCACAAGGAGCCCCCCCGGCACGACGCGACGAAGCCCGAGGCCCGCACGGCGCGCGAGGAGGCCGAGGGAACCCCAGGCTCGCTGACCATGGGCGCGCTCTGCGCCGAGCTGGGGAAGGCGTCGACCCGCACCGCCGCAGAGACGGCCCGCCTGGCCGCCGAGCGCGAGGCCATCGCCAAGCAGCGCGCGGAGCTGGCCAAGGAGCGCGCCGAGCTGGAGAAGCTGGTCCAGTCGCTGGAGCAGCAACGCGCCTCCATGAAGGAGGAAGCGGACCGCCTGGCCTCCTTCGTCGAGCTCTCGGAGGAGGACTACAAGCCCGGCGGCAACAAGTACTGGTCCACCCGCGTCGCCGCGATGAACGAGAAGCCCGCCGCGCCCGGGAAGAGCCCGCTGGACTCCTTGGCCAAGACCGTGAAGTCGATGAAGCCCGAGCGCGCGGCGAGCCTCCTGTCGCGCCTGGACCCCCACCTTGCCGCGGCCGTCCTCGGCCGCATGAAGCCGGCAGATGCCTCCTCGGTGATGGAGAAGCTCAAGCCCGAGCAGGCCGCCGAGCTGTTTGGCCTGATGGCTGCAAGCATCAAGGCTGAAGGCAAGGAGCCCCGGAAATGAAGCTTCCCCAGAATTTCTCCGCGCCCCGACCGGGCGCGACGGGACAGGTGTCGGCTCGGCACGGAGTCCAGGACTCTTCGAAGGCCGCCCGGGCCCACGAGGGAGCGCCCCAGGTTCCCGGCTTCGCCTCCGAGCTGGCGCTGGCACTCTCGGCCGCCCCCACGACGACGGAGCCTTCGTTCGCGCCGCCTGGGTCCAGGGTGGCTCAGGACGCCAAGCTGGCTGCCGCTCCCGAGGTCAGGAGCGCTCCCGAGGTGGCGCTCCCGATGCGCGCAGCGTCGGGTCCTCCTGCGCCTGGGCGAGGAGCGAG
>CAZAIE010001046.1:0-3060 GCA_964485035.1 uncultured Myxococcaceae bacterium
ACGACCCCTGCGACGATCACGCTGACCGCAGTCAGCGCGGCCGTTCCTTGGATCACCCCGGTGATCGCCAGCGCTATCGGCGTGGTGACCGACTTTGGCAGCGTCGACAGCGCCACCTCGCGGCTCGCGCGCAGCACCAGGTTCACCAGCACCGTGAGCCCCATGGCCCCGAGCGTGCCCACCACGCACGCCCGCAGGATGCGCCGCCACCCGCGCCGCAGCGCAGGCAGGTTCCGGTACAGCGGGACCGCCAGCGCGACCACGCTGGGCTCGAGCAGGCGGGTCAGCCACTTCGCCGACGCGTCGTAGCGCTCGTACGGAATCCCCAGCAGCGCGAGCACCGTCACCAGCAGGAGCATCGAGAGCAGCACCGGGTTGAGCAGCGCGACGCGGGTGCGCTGCTGCAGGAACCGGAAGCAGTAGAAGACAGCGACGGTGACCAGGAGGCCCACTCAGGTCCTCCGCTCGAGCCGGCCCAGCCCGCCAAGCAGGACCAGGGTGGTGAGGGCAGTGCCCAGGAGCAGCGCCGGCCACTCGCGGGCCATCACGTCCAGGCTGTTCAAGAGGCCCACTGCGGGCGGGACGAAGAACAGCGCCATCTGGCCCAGGAGCAGCCCAGCGCCTACCTCGATCCACGAGAGCTTCACCAGCCCGCTCTGGAGCAGCGCCAGCAGGAGCCCCATGCCCCACAGGCTCGAGGGGATGGGCAGACCGGTCAGCGCCGCGAGCCCGCGCCCGCCGAGCGCCGCCGCCCCGATGATCAGCAGCGACAGCACGAGCTTCCCCAACCAGCGCAAGGCCTGCGCCGCGCGAGATGCCGTGAGGTCTGGGGCGGTGCTCGAGGGTTCGTCCATCGGTGGGGTCGGGTCAGCCGGGGAGGACCGCGTTGGTGAGCTCCTTGCCCCGCCGACCTTGCCGGAACTCCTCGATGTTCGCGAGCGTCGTGCGCGCGATGGCGTCCAGCGCGTCCTCGGTGAGGAAGGCCTGGTGGCTGGTGACCAGCACGTTGTTGAAGGTCATGAGCCGGGCGAGCACGTCGTCGGTGATGACCTGGTCGGAGCGGTCCTCGAAGAAGTAGTCGCTCTCCTCCTCGTAGACGTCGAGGCCGGCCGCGCCGATCTGCCCGGACTTGAGCCCCTCGATGAGCGCCGCGGTGTCCACCAGCGCCCCGCGCCCGGTGTTGATGAGCATCGCCCCGCGCTTCATGAGCGCGATGCGCCGCGCGTCGATCAGGTGGTGCGTCGCGGCGGTGAGCGGCGCGTGGAGGCTCACGATGTCCGACTCCGCGAGCAGCCTCTCCAGCTCCACGAACTCGACCCCGGTGCGCGCGGCGTAGGCCTGGTCCTGGAAGGCGTCGTTGGCGAGCACGCGCATGCCGAACCCGCGCAGGGCCTCCGCCAGCGCCCGGCCGATCTTCCCGAGCCCGACGATGCCCGCGGTGCGCCCGTGCAGGTCGAAGCCCACCAGGCCGTTGAGCCGGAAGTTGCCCTCGCGCACGCGGTTGAAGGCCCGGTGGGTCTTGCGGTTGAGGGTGAGGATGAGTGCGACGGCGTGCTCGGCGACGGCGTGGGGCGAGTAGGCGGGCACGCGCACCACCGAGATCCCCAGCCGTTGCGCCGCCTCGCGGTCCACGTGGTTGAACCCGGCGCAGCGCAGCGCCACGAGCTTCACCCCGGCCGCGGCGAGTTGCTCCAGCACCGGCGCCGAGAGGTCGTCGTTCACGAAGGCGCAGACCACCGGGTAGCCGTCCGCGAGGGACACCGTCTCGGGCCCCAGCCGCGCCTCGAGGTAGCGGAGGCGCAGGTGCTCGCCGCGGCGCGCCTCGAACGCGGCGCGGTCGTAGGGCTTCGCGTCGAAGAAGGCCACCTGCTCGCGAGGGTCGTGCCCGTGGCGGGCGAGCACGGTCGCGAGCGCCCGGGTCTTGGACCGCACCTTCTCGCCGAGGAAGTCGCGGATCGCCGCGCCGACCTCCGGGTGCTCGAACGAGACCCGCGCCAGCTCCGCCTTGGGCAGCGTCACCAGCGTCGAGTCCTCCAGCGCGTGTAGCGAGGCCGAGCGTCTGGAGTCCGGAGCCGCCAGCGCCGTGAGGCCGCCAGCATCCCCGGGGCGCATCTCGCGGAGGGTGACGTCCACCCCGTCCTGGCTGCGCTTCGAGACCGCGAGCCGCCCGGACTCGACCACGAACGCCCAGTCCGCGGCGTCCCCTTCGGAGAACACGACCTGGCCGCTCTCGAAGCGCTGGCGTCGCGTGACCTGGGAGAGGAGCTGGAGGACGGTGGCGGAGAACTGCGAGAAGGGCTTCGCGGCGGCGAGGGCGTTCATGGCGGGTGTGCAGACCTGGTGTGGGGCGGGAGGGCCCGCTCGTCGCCGCATTGGATGCCGGAGCGCCGTTCGCGATGCGCCTCTCCCCCGCAACGGCGCGGCCCCCGGGGGAGTCCTCCCGGGGGCCGGCCACTCGGAATCGTCGGCTACTGGCAAACGCCCGAGGCGACGCCCGCGAACGGGTGCGAGCCCTCGGCGGGAGCGGTCGCGGCCTCGAGCACGCACTGGTTGGCCGGCGCGGTCAGGTGCACGTCGGCGAGGCCGTCGAGCATGCCGGTGGCGTTGAGCTCGAGGGTGCCGCCCTCGACCTTCACCTGGCTCTTGCCCTCGGCGAAGAACAGCGACGGGGCCGCGCCGGTGAGCTTGATCTCGCTGATGGCCTTCTTCGCGGCGCCCTTGAGGTCGGGGATCTGCGCCATGAGCGCGCGGAAGTCATGGTCGACGAGCAGGGCGAGGCCCGGGGCGACCTTCACCTGCACGCCGGCGGCGCTCTTCACCACCGTCACGTCCACCTTGCGGCCGAGGGAGGAGTTCAGGTCGACCTTGATGAGGTCCGAGGTGGTGCCGCCGTCCTTGAACTGCACCTTGGAGGTCGAGCCGCCCAGGCCGATGCCCTGGACGCTGAAGGTCTCGTTGACGGTCGCGGCGTCGAAGGCGCCGGTGAACGAGAGGCCGTCGAGGTGCGCCAGGAACTGGCCGGTGTAGGTCTTGGGGGCGGGGCAGGGGCCGGGCTCGCAG
>CAZAIE010001047.1:0-3056 GCA_964485035.1 uncultured Myxococcaceae bacterium
GGTGGGGGAAACCGGACCGCATGAGCGGCACCGGCGCCCCCATCCACCAATGTCCTCCCCACTGCTGGAACGCATCCGCCAAAGCGTCATCGGCGACGACCAGGTGATGCAGGGCCCCTACGGCCCGCGCCGCATCACCTACGCCGACTACACCGCCTCGGGCCGTGCTCTCTCCTTCCTTGAGGACTTCCTGCGCGACGAGGTGCTGCCCCGCTACGCGAACACGCACACCGAGTCGAGCGGCACCGGGCTGCAGACCACGCGCCTGCGCGAGGATGCCCGGCGCATCATCCGCGACGCCCTGGGCGGCGACGACTCCACCGCGGTCCTCTTCTGCGGCTCAGGCTCCACCGCGGCCATCGACAAGCTGGTGCGCATCCTGGGCATCCGCATTCCCTGCCAGCTCGAGGATGAGTTCCAGCTCTCGAAGCACGTCCCGCGCGAGCGGCGCCCGGTGGTCTTCATCGGTCCCTTCGAGCACCACTCCAACGAGCTGCCCTGGCGCGAGTCGCTCGCCGAGGTGGTCACCATCCGCGAGGACCGCGACGGGCACATCGACCCGGCGCACCTGGAGCAGGAGTTGGTTCGCTTTCGGGACCGCCCCCTGAAGATCGGCTCGTTCTCGGCGGCCTCCAACGTCACCGGCATCGTCACCGACGCGGACGCCATCGCCACCCTGCTGCACCGCCACGGCGCGCTCTCGTTCTGGGACTTCGCCGCGGCGGGGCCGTACACCGAGATCGAGATGTGTCCGCGCGGACCGGGCCGCGAGCTGGCCTACAAGGACGCGGTGTTCCTCTCGCCCCACAAGTTCATCGGCGGGCCGGGGACCCCGGGCGTCCTCGCCCTACGTCGCGAGCTGGTCAAGAACCGCGTGCCCAGCGTCCCCGGCGGGGGCACGGTGGCCTACGTGAACCCGGTGGAGCACCGCTACCTCGAGGAGATCGAGCACCGCGAGGAGGGCGGGACGCCGGCCATCGTCGAGTCCATCCGAGCGGGGCTGGTGTTCCAGCTCAAGCAGGCGGTGGGCACCCCCACCATCCGCGCCGCCGAGGAGGGGTTCCTGCGCCGCGCCGTCGCCGAGTGGTCCGCGCACCCGTCCCTGGAGATCCTCGGGAACGTCGCCGCCGAGCGCCTGTCGATCCTCTCGTTCGTCGTGCGCAGGCCGCGCGACCGCTACCTGCACCACAACTTCGTGGTGGCGCTGCTCAACGACCTCTTCGGCATCCAGAGTCGCGGCGGCTGCTCCTGCGCGGGGCCGTACGGGCACCGGCTGCTGGGCATCGACCTCGCGCGCTCGCACCAGTTCGAGCGGGAGATCTCCCTCGGCCACGAGGGCATCAAGCCGGGCTGGGTGCGGGTGAACTTCAACTACTTCATCTCCGAGCCGGTGTTCCGCTACGTGCTCGACGCGGTGTGCTTCGTCGCCGACCACGGCTGGCGCTTCCTGCCCGACTACCGCTTCACCCCCAACACCGGGCTCTGGCGACACAAGGGCGGGCTGGTGGAGCCGCTGCTGCGCCTGACCGACCTCTCGTACGACCCCGCGAGCGGCGCGCTGAGGCATCCGCGCCACGAGGACCGGGCGCCCGAGAGCGCGCTCCAGGGCTACCTCGAGGAGGCGCGGCGGCTCGCCGAGGCAAGACCTGGCTGGACCGAGGCGGCGCCGAAGGAGCTGAGCGCCGACTTCGAGGCGCTGCGCTGGTTCGAGCTCCCGCCGGAGTGCGTCGCGGGGTGAGCGTGCTCACGGCCTGGGGTGGAGCGCCTGGGCGATCTCCTGGAGCCGGACGCGGGCGAGGGGGAGGTTCGCCCCGCGCGCGCACGTGACGTAGAGCACCAACGGCCGCTCGCCCGGTGTCGTCCTCACGACGTGGTGTTGCTCGGCGGTGGTCAACACCACGTCCTCGACGGGCAGCAGGCCGGCCGCCTCCAGCACTCGGGCCAGCGCGACGCCAGTGAGGCGGGCCTCCTCAGGTGCGAACCCCACACCCTCGGCGCTTGCTCCGAGCAGCAGCCTGGTGTCCAGGTCGGAGACGCAGCAGCCCATCGCCCCCGGGAGTCGGAGCGCCGCACGCAGCGCCTGCTGGACGGCCTCGGTGGAGGGGCCGGTTGGCCGGGTCGTGATCACGGCTGTGCCTCCGCTGGTCGTCCGGCTCCGGCCGGGGTCGTGGGGTGCACCCACTGACCAAAGCGCCGGTCCTCCTCCGAGACGTGGGCCTGGATCAGTTCGCCAACCTGGACGACCCGGCGGAGCAGCTCGCGCGGGGCTCCCTGGAGGTGGGCGCGCCTGGCCTCGGCGAGCCCCTGCTCCAGCATCAGGTGCAGCACCCGGTGCTCCCGCAGGTGCGGGTAGCGCGCCTGGCGCATCGCCTGCTCCTCGAGGACGAAGTGGGCCCGGCAGTGCAGGACCAGGTGGTCGAGCGCTTCGGCGATCGCCCAGTAGCTGCGCCCTCCGGATCGGATCGCCCGGGCGAGCCGGCCCGCCGCCAGCAGGATCTGTCGGTGCTGGGCGTCGAACTCCGGGAGCCCGGTTGCCAATTCATCGAACCAATCCGCCATGCACGTCCCCCGTGTCTTCTGGGCTCCATTGCAGCGAGGGCGCGGAATCCGTCTCGCCCGACCGGTGCAGGCTGGCACTGTCGAGTGGCCAACACTCCGGCGCTTTGGGCAATGCATCTCTCGCCGCGCGCGCAACTCCAGTGCCGTCGCGCGGAAAATCCCGCCCTGTTGCTGGGAGGGAAGCGGCGTATGGCGCAGAGCAGTGGAAAGGTGTGTGGAGCCGCAGCAGTGGGGTTCGTTCTCTTCTGCCTGGCGGGACGGGCCCATGCCGGAGCGAACCTCGACATCGGACACGCGAAGCCGGGGCCCGGGGCGCTCGACGTCCTGGATGTGTACTCGCCGCGCGTCGCCCGTCACCTGGGCTGGTCCGCCGGTGCCGACCTGCAGTACGCGAGGCGGCTGCTGGTCCTGAGAGGCGGGGGCGCCGACGTCGCGGTGCTCGTCGACGAGCGGGTGACCGCGGACCTCACCGCCGGCCTGGGGGCCTTCGGCCGCTT
>CAZAIE010001048.1:0-3052 GCA_964485035.1 uncultured Myxococcaceae bacterium
CTCCGCTGCCGCGCTGGGCCGTCGTGGCACTGGCGGCTGGAGGAGCCCTGGGGCTGGCTCTCGCCGGGTGGGGCGCCTGGGTCGCAACCCGCGGACCTCTCCCGGACGAGCCTGCGCGCCTCCCCGAGGTGACTGCGCCACCCGTCGCGCCGTCCCCGCCGACGCCCGTCGCCGAGCCCGCGGTCCCGGGCGCTGCCCCCGCTGCGCAGCCGGCCTCGGCCAAGGTCTCTGCGCCGGACCTCCGGGCGCCCGAGCGACCTTCCTCTGCCCCCAGGCCCAAGGCGGTGAAGCCGATCCGGCCCAAGGCCAAGCGGCCCCGGCCTGCGGACAACAACACCATCATCGACCCGTTCGCGGAGTAGCTACCCCAGCGTCGGAGGGGCGACCGGGCCCTGCTGCACCACGCGCAGGATGCGCACGCGCAGCGACCCGCGCGGCACCGGCCAGTCGAGCGACTGACCGACGCGGAGGCCGAGGAGTGCCGCCCCCACCGGCGCCACCACCGAGATGCGTCCCCGGGCGGGGTCGGCCCGCGTGGGGAGCACCAGCTCGACCAGCTGGCGCCTGCGGGTCCGCTCGTCCTCGAACTCGACCGCGGAGCGCAGCCCCACCACGTCCACCGGCAGCGCCGTGCGGGGCACCACCGTGGCGCGGTCCAGCTCCTCCTCCAGCCGGTCGTAGTCCGCGCCGTCGCGCCCGGCGCGCTGGTCGAGCAGCGCCCGCAGCTCACGCACGTCTTCCTCGCAGACCAGGATTCCCTCGGGGCCGCTCATCGCTCTCCTTCCAGGCGCAGGCGCAAGGCGCTGGCCATCTTCCGCACCGCAAACCCCGCCTCGTCGTCCACCGGGTCCAGCTCCCGTGGGAAGGTCTCCAGCACCTGCTCCAAGAAGAGCAGGACGTCCTCGCGGCCACGCCCGCCCTCCGCCCGCTCGGCCAGCCAGAGCGAGTGGGTGAGGAGGCGGTGCCAGCGGGTCACGACACGCGCCCGGCCGGCCACGGCCAGGGGCCCTGCGACCGGGTCCGCTGCACCCGCTCCAGGGTCTGCGCGACGGAGATGGTGGCGCGCTCGGCGGCCCGGACCAGCGCGGCGGCGGGGTCGGAGTCGACCTCCTCGACGATGACCCGCCAGGCCCGGTCGCCGCGGACGTCGATGTGGCACAGCGCCTCCTGGTCGGCGGCGTCGCGCTCCACGTCCACCTGCACGCGGTGGATGCGCTGCGAGTGGCCCTCCAGGGAGCGGCTCACCTGCTCCCTCACCGTCTCGGCGAACCCGCCGGCGGTCGCCCGCCCACACCGCACGTCCACTCTCATGGCGCTCCTCCAGGTGCACGACCTGGAGAGGATCGCCCGAGGGCGCTCACTGCGACAATTAGGAACTTACGCTGCGTTCGTTCCGCTTTCTGGAACGTTTTGGGACCAGCCCCAGCTGCTTCCGGGCGCCCTCGATGACCGCCAGGACAGCAGGGTGCTGCACCCGGCGCTCGATGACGATGGCGTACAGGGTCTCGCTCACGCCGTCGGCCACGCCCACCTGCCGCAGCCCGCGGGCGGCCAGGTCCCCGGCCAGCACGGCGGGGGCCACGAAGACGCCCGCGCCCGCCTCGCCGTAGGCCTGGGCCAGGGCCGAGTCCTCGAACTCGCCCACCACGTCGGGGGCCACGCGCCGCCGGGAGAGCCACTGCTCCAGCGGGCCGCGCACGTGGGTGTTCTCGGTGGGCAGGAGCAGCGGCGCGCCGTCGAGGCAGCGGGGGAACTCCCCCTCGAGGCGAAGCGACCGGGCGGCGAAGAAGGCCACCGGGCTCGAGCCCAGCAAGTGGTTGAAGGCGCGCACGCGCGCCCCGGGGCCCGCCGGCGCGTCGGCGAGGACCATGTCCACGTCCTGCGCGGCGAGGTGGGCGAGCATGCGGTCGTAGGGGTCCTCGCGCACCACCACCCGCACCTTCCCGGGCAGGCGCTGCGCGGGCTCGAGCAGGCGGCGGACCAGCAGCTTGGGCACCACGTCGGCGACCCCGGCCACCAGCCGCAGCGGTCGGCCGGTGGGGCGGCCCTTCACGGTGTCCACCATCTCCCGGCCCAGCGAGAAGATCTCCGTGGCGTAGCGGTAGACGACGCGGCCTTGCTCGGTGAGCTCGAGTCGCCGGCCCACGCGGTCGAAGAGCCGCTCGCCCAGCGCCTCCTCCAAGAGCTTGATCTGCGCGGAGAGCGTGGGCGGGGCGAGATAGAGCACGGGGCTTGCGCGGCTGATGCCCTTCTCCCGGGCCACGACCCAGAAGTAGTAGAGGTGGTGATAGTTGAGCCAATCCATGGAGCCTCGCGGGTTGGGGCCAGGGTATCGGACGAGGAGCGAGCGTGACGAGCGAACTGCGGTGCAAGCGGTGCGGGGCGCCCCTGCCGATGGAGAACGTGCACGCCGACCTGGGGCTGGCCAAGTGCGGCCACTGCCACGCGGTCATGGACCTGCTCTCCCGCGACGAGCCCACTGCCGCCCCGGCGGACGCGCCCGCGTCATCGAGGCGCCGCCGGGCCACGCGGGCCGCGGTGCCCCTCCCGGAGAAGTTCAAGGTCGAGGACCAGGGCTCGTCGCTGGCGATCGAGTGGCGGTGGTTCAGCCCGGTGTTCCTCTTCCTCATCTTCTTCTGCGCGCTGTGGGACGGCTTTTTGGTGGTCTGGTACTCCATCGCCGTGGCCTCGAAGACCTACTTCATGGGCGTCTTCGCGCTGGGCCACGTGGCCGTCGGCGTCGGCCTGAGCTGGTACACGCTCGCCGGCCTCATCAACCGCACGCGCCTCGAGGTGTCGCAGGGGACGCTGCGCATCCGCCACTTCCCGCTCTTCTGGCCCGGGCAGCGCCGCCTGCCCCTCGAGCAGATCTCGCAACTCTTCGTGCAGCAGCGCGTCCACCGGAACAAGGGGTCGGTCAGCTACAGCTACGACCTCAACGCCGTGCTCCGCCCGGACGGCCGCTCGCTGAAGCTGCTGGGGCGGCTGGAGAACGCCCAGCAGGGGCTTTTCCTCGAGCTGCTCGGGGGGGTCATGCAGGGCAGCGTGCTGG
>CAZAIE010001049.1:0-3047 GCA_964485035.1 uncultured Myxococcaceae bacterium
GAGCAGCAGCGTCCGCCCCTGTCCGAAGCCGGGGCCGAGGAGCGCGAAGGACTCGAGCGACTCCAGGTCGGAGGGCCTCACCGCGTCCTCCCGAAGAAGGCGGCCAGCAGCTCGCGCCCGCGCGGCGTGGCGTACGAGTCGGGGTGGAACTGCAGGCCCGCGATGGGCAGCGACTCGTGCTCGACCGCCATGGGCGTCTCGTCCGCGAGTGCGGCCACGGTGCGCAGCGGCGCGCGGAGCGACGAGGGCGACAGCGAGAGCGAGTGGTAGCGCATCACCGCCTGCGCTCCCGAGAAGCCGGGGAACGATCGCGAGGGCGAGAAGTGGGCGGTGTCGCGCAGCCCGTGGGCCGGCCGCGTGCGCACGAGGCTCGCACCGAACGCCAGTCCGATGGCCTGGTGTCCGAGGCAGATGCCCAGGAGCGGTAGCCGCAAAGCCGCCGCGCGGTGGATCACCTCGATCAGCCCGGCGCGCACGGGATCGGTGGGCCCCGGACCGACGACCACCGCGTCGAAGCCCGTGAGGTCCCCGGGCTCGCGCCCCGGACGCACCTCCACCTCGGCGCGGCCGAAGGGCAGGGCGTCGACGACGTTCCACGAGAAGGAGTCGTGGTTTTCCAGAAAGAGCACGCGCATCGAGCGCCCATGGATGCCCAGACGCGCGAGCGAGCGCAAGGGGGGCAGTGGGCGGGCCGGTCCACCTCCCCATGAAGACCGGGGCCCTGCACGCCGCGCCCCGCTAGGATGGCCGTCCTGGAGGCGCCCCATGCGCATGCTCGTCTCTTCCTTCCTCGTCCTGCTCCTGGCTGCGTGTGGCGGAGGCGGCGGCACGAAGTCCGAGGCCCTGTCCCAGTGCGACCCGCTGCCGTCCGCCGCGCTCACCGGGGCCTACGCCGCGCTCGAGGGCAAGCAGGGCGCAGCGCTCAAGGACGCCCTGCGCGGGATGGTCGAGGGGCACACCTCGCTCGGCTACGACCCTGCGAAGAAGGCGATGTACACGAGCCCCGGCTTCGACGTGCACGGCGGCAAGGTGGAGTGCCTCTACACCGGGCAGCTCTTCACCCCCGACCAGCTCGACAAGGGCGGCGGCTTCAACGTCGAGCACAGCTGGCCCCAGAGCGACGGCGCCGAGGGGGTGGCCAAGTCGGACATGCACCACCTCTTCGCCTCCGAGCAGAAGATCAACAGCTCGCGCGGGAACATGGACTTTGGAGAGACCGACTGCGGCGCGTCCAAGTGCCGGATCGACCACGACAGCGGCACACAGATCGGCCCGCGCATCGGCGGCGGCGGCGAGGTCTGCGAGGTCCGCCCCGAGCGCCGCGGCGACATCGCCCGCGCCCACTTCTACTTCGCGGTCCGCTACCAGCGCAGCATCCCCGAGACCGAGCTGGAGCGCCTGGTGCAGTGGAATCGCTGCGACCCGCCCGACGACCAGGAGCGCGCGCGCAACGACGCCATCGAGAAGCTGCAGAAGAAGCGCAACCCGTTCGTGGACCACCCCGAGTTCGGCGACCGCATCACCGCGTACTAGCGGGCTCGGGCGGCGTGCGATTTCCCGCCATCGGCGTCGGGGATTGGACGCCCGCGGGCCGTGGGAACCCGCAAGTGCTCGGAAACAGGGCGGGCGCGGCGTGTGCAACGGGTCGTCGCAGGAGGTGTTCCATGGCGACCCTGACCTACCGTGCCGGACTCTCGGAGCTGAACCTCGTGCTGGCGGCGTCTGGCGCCGCGCTCTGGGCGATGGCCGCGCCGCTGACCACCCTCGACCTGCAGCTGGGGGCCGCGCTGGCGTGCGCCGGCGGGCTCGTGGCCAACGTGGTGCGCCGCGCGGTGGTGGCCTTCCGCGGGCACGGCGCGGTCCTCCGGGGCGTGGGGCAGGACCTGGCGCTGACCGCGGTGGCCGGGCCGGGGGCGTTCTGGGTGTCGCGCGCGCTCGAGGGATGAGGCACGGGAGGATCCGCTGGTGATCGGAGTCCTGGACGCACGACGGCCCCGCCTGGAGGCGACGGGGCCGTGCAGAGCGAGGCGGATCAGGCTCAGTAGGCGAGGATCGAGTACTGGCCGGCGTTGGCCATGCCCGCGTCCACGCCGCCCACGCCGTCCACGTGGACGTAGTAGGTGGCCCCGGCGGTGACGTTCACCGTGACCAGCTCGGGCTGTCCGGCGCCGGAGGCGTTGGCGCCGCCGACGCAGTTGCCGAGCGCGCACGAGTTGGGGCCGCGCACGTACACGGCCAGGTCCCAGTACCCCTGCGGCACCACGTAGAACGAGACCGCTCCCGAGACGGGCGCCACGAACTTCCAGGCGTGGTCGGGCGCGCCCTTGCCGAGCTGCGCGGGGAGGCCGCAGGCGGCGCTGGAGCCGATGTCGCGGTAGTCCGTCGCGCCGCGGGTGTCGCCGCACTCCGGGGTGTTGCGGGAGAGCACGAAGATGCTGGCGCTGCCGCAGGTGGAGTTGCCGCTGCGGCAGCTCCCGGCGTCGGCTGGCGCGGACCCGGCGTCGGAGAAGCCGGTCCAGTAGCACTCACCGCTGTAGAGGTCGCAGGTGTAGCCGTTGCCGCAGCCGTACAGCCGGCAGTCCTGGCTGCCGTCCGGCGGGAGGCCGCCGTCGGCGCTCGAGCCGGTCCAGTAGCAGTCGCCGTTGGAGGTGTCGCAGGTGTAGCCGGGGAAGCAGCCGTAGACGCGGCAGTCGAAGAGCGGCCCGGCGTCGGCGCCCTGGCCCGCGTCGCTGGTCCCGACCCAGTAGCACTGCCCGTTCAGCCAGTTGCAGCTGTAGCCGTCCGAGCAGCCGAACATCCGGCAGTCGAGGCCGGTGTCGGGCGGGGTTCCCGCGTCGGCGCCGGACCAGTAGCACTGGCCGTTGAACCAGTCGCAGCTGTACCCGGGGGAGCAGCCGTAGAGCCGGCAGTCGTTGCCGCTGGCGTCGGGCCCGGGGTAGCCGGCGTCGGGCCCGGGCTGGCCGGCGTCGAACATCCCGGTCCAGTAGCAGTAGCCGGTGTTCCAGTCGCAGGAGTAGCCGTTGGAGCAGCCGTAGGTCCGGCAGTCG
>CAZAIE010001050.1:0-3046 GCA_964485035.1 uncultured Myxococcaceae bacterium
GGCCAGAAGCAGCGCCGCAAGCGACTGTTGATGGTGGCGGGCGGCGTGGTCTTCCTGCTGGTGGTGCTGGGCGTGCTGAAGATGCGGCAGCAGAACGCCGCCGCCTTCGCCAACCGGCAGCAGGAGGAGGCGGAGATCGCGCGCATCGAGGGCGAGGCCAACGAGGCCTACGAGGCGGGCAAGAAGGCCATCAACGCCGGCGACTTCAAGGCCGCGGCCAAGCACCTGGAGACGTCCATCGAGAAGACCAAGGAGATCCAGGGAGACACGCGCGACCTCGAGCGCCGCCTGGACTTCGCCAAGCGCGAGCTCAGCGCCCAGCTCACCGTCGACGAGGCGAAGGGCCTGGCGGAGAAGGGGGCGCTCGCCGCTGCGGTGGAGAAGCTCAACACCATCCCCGAGGAGAGTTTCTTCCGCGACAAGGTGGGCGACATCATCGAGGAGATGAAGAAGAAGATCCCCGAGCGCATCGCCCAGGGCAAGAGCGCGCTCTCCACCAAGGACTTCACCGCGGCGAGCCAGGCGGTCACCGACGTGCGCGCCGTCGACCCCAACAACGCCGAGGCCTCGGAGCTGTCCACAGCCATCGTCAAGGCTGGCCAGCCCGCGCCGGTGTTCGTCAAGCCGAAGGAGAAGAAGGAGGAGGAGGACCCCACCGCGAAGGCCGTGGCGGCGTTCGTGGCCGGCAACGTCGACGAGGCCATCGGCATGGCCGCCGCGTGCGACGACCAGAAGTGCAAGGTCCTCAAGGACAAGCTGTCCACCTTCCGCGAGGCGTTCGGACACCTCGAGGCCCCGGGCAGCGTGGAGAAGGCCATCGGCGTCCTGCGGTCTATCCCCGGCGGAACCGGGGCTCCCTACATGGCGAAGATCGCCCAGCAGGCCACGCCTGCGGTCAAGGAGGGGCTCAAGGCGATGACCGCCGAGAACTACCCCAAGGCGTTCGCTGCCTTCCGCAGCGCGCTGATGCTCGACCCGGACAACGCCGACGCCAAGCGGAACATGGGCATCATCAAGATCAAGGCGAGGGAGCTGTCCGAGCAGGCCTACATCGACATGACGCAGGACCAGGACAAGGCCCGCCGCGGCTACGAGCAGATCCTGCAGATGACCGAGCCCGGGGACGAGCTGCACCAGAAGGCCAAGAACCGCCTGAAGAAGCTCACGGGCGGAGGCGAGTAGTGGCCGCGAGGCCGCCTTCCGGCAGCAGACCGGGAGCGCCGGTGCCGAACCAGGCAGATCTCTTCTCGCGGCCCCGACCTGCCCCGGCAGCGGGGCCGCGCGTCGTCTCCGTGACCGAGCTGACCCGCGCGCTCAAGGGGCTGCTCGAGCCGCACTTCTTCCAGGTCGCCGTCCGCGGGGAGGTTTCCAACTTCCGGCCCGCGGGCTCCGGCCACCAGTACTTCACCCTCAAGGACCAGGGCGCGTGCGTCTCGGCGGTGCTCTTCCGCAACGAGGCGCTGCGCCTGAAGTTCCGGCTGCAGGACGGCCAGGCGGTGGTGGTGCGCGGGCGTCTCTCGGTCTACGAGGCGCGCGGCCAGTACCAGATCATCTGCGACTCGGTGGAGCCAGAGGGCGCTGGCGCCCTCGCGCTGGCCTTCGCCCAGCTCAAGGCCAAGCTCCAGGCGGAGGGGCTGTTCGAGGCTTCCCGCAAGCGTCCGCTGCCGTTCCTTCCCCGGCGCATCGGCCTGGTGACCTCGCCGTCCGGCGCGGCGCTGCACGACTTCCTCCGCGTCCTGAACGACCGCTTCCCCATTCCGGTGCTGCTCTCGCCGGCGCGGGTGCAAGGCGAGGGCGCGGGCCTGGAGATCGCCCGGGCGCTGCGACGCCTCGCGGCCACCGACGTGGACGTGGTGGTCCTCACCCGTGGGGGCGGCTCCATCGAGGACCTGTGGGCCTTCAACGAGGAGGTGGTGGCGCGGGCCATCGCCGCCTCTCCGGTGCCGGTGGTCTCCGCGGTGGGCCACGAGGTGGACTTCACCATCGCCGACTTCGTGGCCGACCGGCGCTGCGCCACTCCGACCGACGCGGCCAAGACCCTCGCCCCGGCCCGGGTGGACCTGTTGCGCGCCCTCGACCAGCACCGGCGCCACCTCCGGCAGATCGCGCTGAGGATGCTCGCCCACCAGCGGGAGCGCCTGGGGGCGAGGGCCGGACGCCTGGGCGACCCGCGCCGCGACCTCGCCAACGGCAGGCTGGAGCTGGACCGCCGGGCCGAGCGCCTCGCCCGGGCGATGCGCCGCATCCTCGCCGCCCAGCACCAGCGCCTCGGGCTGCTGGACGAGAAGGTCCGCGCCGAGCACCCCCAGGCCCGCCTGCTCCGCGCGGCGCGCTCCCTGGCCGAGCTGGGCAACTCCGTGCGCGCGGCGGGGACCGGGCGGCTCTCCCGCGAGCGCGAGGCCCTCGGCCGCCTGCGCGAGCGGCTGGCTGCGGCCTCGCCCGTGCCCGGGCTTGCGCGGCAGCACAAGGCGCTGGGCGCGCTGCGGGAGCGCGCCGAGAAGGCCCAGACGCGCCGGCTCTCGCAGGAGCAGAACCGGCTCTCGCGCGCCGCGGCGGGGCTCGAGTCGCTCTCGCCGCTGAAGGTGCTCGGCCGCGGCTACGCCATCGCCTTCGACGCCGGGGGACGGGCGCTGCGTGCGGCCGGCGACGTCGCGCCCGGAGCCCGCATCTCGGTCCTGCTGGGTGATCGCAGCGAGGTGGTGGCGCAGGTCGAGGAGACCAGACCGGCGCGCTCCGGCGTTGACCCGGCAGCGAGCGGACCACTAGCATGACCCGCTCGTCGGATGGGAGGAGTGGCGTGGCGAAGGACGCACCGAAGCGCGAGAAGGAAGGCAAGGAGCTCGGCTACGAGGAGGTCATCGGCCGGCTCGAGGACGTGGTCCGGCGCCTGGAGGCCGGCAACCTTCCCCTCGAGGAGTCGCTGAAGGCCTTCGAGGAGGGAGTGCAGCTGGTCCGC
This sequence comes from uncultured Myxococcaceae bacterium, assembly GCA_964485035.1. GTDB lineage: Bacteria > Myxococcota > Myxococcia > Myxococcales > UBA5297 > CAZAIE01. The sequence continues at coordinate 2,957 of CAZAIE010001050.1, forward strand.
CAGGGAGAGGCCCGCCTCAACGAGGCCGAGAAGCGCGTGGAGCAGCTCCTGGCCACGCCCCAGGGCGACCGCCCCGCGCCGCTCGAGGAC
>CAZAIE010001051.1:0-3042 GCA_964485035.1 uncultured Myxococcaceae bacterium
GACCAGGACTGCTGGATCTACGTAGCCTGCGCGCAGCCCGACGCATCGGCCTCCGGTCCAGACGCAGGCTCGCCTGCTCCTGACGCCGGGCCAGGTCGCGATGCAGCCGCTCCGGGCGACTCGGGCCAGGTCGGGCCGGACGCCGGGCCTGTTGCCGGGCCTGATGCCGGCAGTCCGACCATCAGCGCGAGCCGGTTCACCTTCGGCTGCCAGCCCTCGAGCCTCGTGGGCTTCTCCCAGTTCGGAGGCGAGACCCAGTGCAAGGTGACGGCGGCGGACGTCGCGGGCGACTTCGTCCCGGGCACCGTGCTGTTCCTCGCCGAGGCGGGAGGACTGCCCCGCTCCGCTTCGCTGACCAACGGAGAGGCCACCGTGACCTACCGGAGCCAGTGTCCCTACCCGCGAGACGTCGCGTCGTCGGGCTCGAGCGACCCCGGCACCGCCTGCCAGTTCCACAACTACTGCCTCGCCACCCCGGCGGAGGAGTCTCGGACCTGCAACCCCCGCGACACCTGGGCCATGCTGGTGGCGATGACCGAGGGCAGCGAGTCGTTCGTGGACCAGAACGGGACCCAGACCTGGGAACCCGGGGAGATGTTCACCGACATCCCCGAGCCCTTCGTGGACGCCAACGACAGCGGGACGCGCGACGCCGACGAGGACTTCTTCGACGTCAACAACAACGGCAAGTGGGACGGTCCGAACGGCAAGTGGGACGCCCACACCACCATCTGGACGACCACCAAGGTCATCTGGACGGGAGCCCCGTACTGAGCCCAGGGACCGCTACCGCCCGCGCAGCCGCTGCGCATCCTTGTAGATGCGCGAGACCGCGACCTCCGGGATGACCATGGGGGTGTTGCGCTGCTGGCGCTGGATCAGGAAGTCGAGCGCAGCGGCGTCCCCGCGCAGCACCGCCATCCGATAGCCCTCCCGGTAGAGGTGCGCCGGCAGCCGACGCATCGGGTAGTCCGCTTCCTTGCGCTCCCTGCAGACGCCCCGGTAGGTCTGCGCGAGGTGCAGCATCAGCCACGGGTCCCGGTTGTGGCGCGCGATGCGGTACACGTCGTTCAGCAGCGCGTCGAGCGGCTCGAAGTCGGGCGCGAGGTTGGCGCGCCAGATGGCGAGCTGCAGCAGCCGGTACCCGTCGTTCGCCTCCCGTGCCGCGCGCGTCAGCTCTTTCAGCACCGCCACGTCTGTGGTGCCCTTCGGGCAGTCCTTCCAGTCGTACGGATCCTCCTGGACCGGTCGGTCCGGGGTGCGGGTGTCGTAGGGGTTCGGGTAGGGCTCACCGTCGCCGAAGAGTGCCTTGCGGTCCGGGGCGGTGACGAGCTGCTCGTGGGTCATCGGGTCGTCGACGATCCCCACGGACTTCCGGGCCGCCTCTTCCTCCTCGATGAGCTTGCGCACCCGCTGCTCCAGCTCGGCCGCGGCGGGCGTGCGCTCGGCGACCGCGGAGAGTTGCGCCTCGAGGAGCGCCGCCTTGTAGTCCTTGCGCGCGATGCTGGCCTCGGCGCTGGCCAGCAGGCGCTTCGCCTCGCCCGACATCTGCGAGTGGAAGGCGGCGAGGTCCTTCTCGTTCTGCTTGCGTATCTCCGCCAGCCGCTCTGGGCTCAGCCCTGTCGAGCCGCCGCTGCCACCCTTGGCCGAGGCGCCGCTGGACTTCGCGGTCTGCGCCTCCCACTCCAGGAAGTCGCGGGCCGCGTCGTCCATGACCACGCTGCTGGCCTCGATGTAGTTGGGGCTCAGCCCCAGCACGGTACCCGCGCCCGAGAGCACCCGAAGGCCAGTAGTCCGCTGTGCCTTGATCTGGGTCGGATTCGAGACACCGGCGAACGCCACCTGCGAGGTGAGCTTGGTCCAGGTGTAGTTGCGTCCCAGGACGACGTACTGGAACCGCGCCCCGCCGCCGTTGAGGTCGGCGTAGACGAGGGTGTCGTCGACCGGCGTCTTGCCGGGGCGAAGGACTTGGACGTGTCGCTGGAGGCAGAGGCCTGGGCACTTCCAGCCCTGGGTCAGCGCTTCCCAGTCTCCCGCCCACTTCCAGGTGACGCCCTTCTGGGCGAAGGCCGACGACGAGGCGACGAGCACGACCAGCGGAAGGGCGAGCGCGGGGATCTTCATGCTGCCGGTTCCTAGCACGCACTCCCGGTCCGGTTGGACCGGGAGGTCACGGACGGCCTTTCCGTCCGAACCCCGGACAGCCCGGGCGAGGCCGGGGTGGGCCTGACACGGACGTGGCCCAAGCGGGCCGAGAACCATCGACCTCCACGAGCATCTGGTCGCGGGAGCTGGAGTCCCGGGGGGACGACGATGGCCACCGGACTTGCGAGGGTGTCGCCGGGCGTGTTCACCACGCTCAACCTGCTGCTGGACCTCGTGGTGGTCGGCGCGGCGCTGGCCGGGGCGGTGCAGCTCACCGCGCCGGTGTCGGAGCCCAGCGCGCTGGGAGGGCTGCTGCTCTCCTCTCTCGCCGCGTGGATCGTGGGGGCCACGGCGCTGCGCCACTACGACCCGCTGGCGGTGCGCGCCGCCTTCGACGACCTCGCGCTCATCGGCGTCCTCTCGCTGTCGCAGGTGACGGTGCTGGTGGTCTTCGCCGCCGCGACCGAGGCGATCCGCCTGGAGGCGCTGGGCTGGTTCGTGGTGTTCCACCTGCCCGCGCTGCTGGGCGCCCGGCTCGCGCTGCGTCCGCTGCTCGCACGCGAGGCGCCGCGCGAGGAGGCGCTGGTGGTGGGCATCGGGCCGCTGGGGCGCGCGACCGCGGAGTCGATAGAGGCGGGGTTCGGACAGCGCGTGGTCGGGCACCTGGCGTTCCCGGGCGAGTCGGGGGCGAGCTTCCACGGGCGGCGGCTGGGCACGGCCGCGGACCTCGAGCGCGTCCTCGGCGAGATCCCCGTCGGCGAGGTCTACCTCGCGGGCAACCCGGCGCGGCAGGGCGAGGAGATGCAGCGGGCCATCAAGGTCTGCGAGACGCTGGGCGTGGAGTTCGCGCTGCCGCAGTACGCCTTCCGCTTCGACCGCGCCCGCCCCATGGACGAG
>CAZAIE010001052.1:0-3039 GCA_964485035.1 uncultured Myxococcaceae bacterium
ACGGTGCGCAGATGCTCGCCGTCCACGTGGTGCAGGACGCCGAGCATCTGCGCACCGTCGAACGGCGGGCCGGCGGGCAGCGTGTGCAGCTCGCCGACGTGCAGGTGCGTGCGCGCGAGCAGGCCTTCGGTCTCCAGGCGCGTGCGGGCCACGGCGAGCATGGCCTCGGAGGGGTCCACGCCGGTGAAGTGCCAGCCCGGCACGTCGAAGCGGGAATAGGGCACCAGCTCCGCGCCGGTGCCCATGCCCACGAAGAGCAGCGACGCCGCGTCCTGGCCGTCGAGTTCGGCCGTGAGCGCGCTGACGCCCAGCTCGTAGAGCGCCGGGGCGCCCGCGAGGGACACGGCAGCCTGGGCGTCGTAGTGGCGGGCGCGGTCGGCGCCGAAGGCATCGGCGGGGTGGTGGTGGTGGTGCGAGTGGTCGTGCGCCATGACAAGTCCTCGGGCGGCATGGAGAAGACCGCAACCGGACATGCGCCCGAGGTCAGGTGAAGAGTAGGGCGGGGCTTCGGGCCGGATCGGCGGATCTTCTGATCGCGCGAGGCCACGAATTGGCGCGAGACGAACGAAACGGACGGAGCTGCCGGCCTCCGTGCCGGTCGTGCGGTCGTGCGGGCGGGACGCCCGCAGCCACAGGCTCCGGGGCGTCATCAGAAAGGGAGCGGAATCCTCGGAACTGCAGGCCCTCGCTACTCGTCCAGGTCGATGTCCCCACGCGGCTTGCGCGCGGGCGGCTGCGTCTTGGGGGCGCTCTCCTTGGCCGGCGGCGCGTCGGCCTTCCCCGTGCCGCCGCCCCTTCCCTTCGACGAGCCCGGGAGCGTCTTGTCCGACTCCGGGGGCGCCGCCCCCTTCATCTTGAGCCCCTCGAACGCCTTGGGATCGTTCGGGTTGGAGTCCTTCCAGAGCGGGGACTTGGTCCAGGTCTCCGACAGGGGAGACTCCTGGACGAGCGGCTTCTTCTGGGGCGGCTTCTTCTGGGGCGGTGTGACCGCCCCGGTGTCGCCGCGGATCAGCTCGAGCAGCGGGTCGCGGGCTGCCTTCGGTGGAGCGCCGGTCCCCGCGTCAGGGGAGGCTGCCAATGCGAGGAGCAGGCACGCGGTGAGGGTCATCGGAGTCTCCGGGGGTGATGTTCGACCTGACCGAGCGTTATCGCGCCCGAGGGGAGTCGTGGCAAGGCGGAGCGCCGTGGAGACGAGTCCGCGGCTTCGCGTGCACGTCCCGGCACGGCTCATCAAGAGGGGCGCGGATCGAATGCGGTGGAAGAGCGGGGACGCCCGCAGCCACGGGGCTCCGGAGCCGCATCGGAACGGCAGCGGGCCAGCAGCAATGGGCGCGCGGGGAGGAGAGACCAGTGGACGGGCAGTCTCTTGAGCGCGAACCGCCAGCCCGCGCAGCGGGCTTCGTCCGAGCTTGGTCCGTCCCAGATAGAGACGGGGGATTGACGCGCATGCTGCCCAGGCCTGGAAACGCCGAGGGACGGACCCAGAGGCCCGTCCCTCGCGAACGGCGACCGTCGCCGAGCCTAGAAGCGCCCCACCAGGCCCACCGTGCCGCCGACCGACCCGTCGGGCATCACGATGGGGCCGAAGTACTCCTGCACCTCGATGCGGCTGGCCTGCCCGGTCTCGATGCGGTGGGCCAGCGCCTTGGCCTGCCCCGCGGAGACGAAGCTGTCGATGGAGAGGAAGATCAGCGAGAGCGAGGCCATCGCACCCATGCCGATGATCAGCCCCTCGGGCGGTGTCTCCTCGAGGATTCCCAGGGCGGCGGTGAGGACCCCGCCCGCGATGGTCAGGCCGTAGAAGATCCACGCGAAGACCCGCAGCGGCACCACGCCGGAGAGGTCGAACCCGCGGCGCGCCGACGAGCCGCCCGAGCCCACCACCGGCGCCATGATGATGTAGAGGACCAGCGCGGTGATCCCCAACGGCAGCGAGGGGACGAGGTCCCGCCGCGTGGCCTCGGAGCCGGCGGTGAGCCCCAGGACGATGGGGGTGAACACCAGGCCGACGATGCCCGAAGCCATCGCCCAGCCGGCCTTGGGCTTGGGACGGTCGCCGAGCTGCGGCTGCTGGAGCTGGAGCGGCGGCTGCTGGACCACGACCACCGGCTGCTGGACCACGACGGGAGGCGGCGGCGCCACCAGGACCGGCGCGGGCTGGACCACCACCGGTGCGGGCGCCACCACTGCAGGCGTCGGCTGCACCAGGTCCACGCACTGCCCGTTGGCGCAGACGCGGTTGCCCTTGCAGTCGGTGTCCTTGCTGCACTGGGCGAAGGAAGGAGCGGCGAAGAGCAGCGCGGCTGCTCCCAAGGCGAGGGTCAGGGTCTTCATGGTTCGGGTGGCTCCTCCGTGGCTCTTCGGCATGCGCGGGATTGTACCCCCATCGCGGGTCAGCGGACGAAGAGCAGCCCCTGCTTGCCGTGGAGGTTGCCGCCGCTGCCCTGGTCGGTGCAGCCGGTCGCCGTGCCCAGGTCGAAGCCGCCGGGGCCGAGGCCGGTGGTCTGGAGGCAGTCCGCGGTCTTGCCCAGGAGGAAAGAGGCGGGCTTGTCGCACCCGACGTGGCGCAGCCCCGCGCCGTCGCTCGGCTCGCCGAGGCAGCCGCCCGCGCCGACGGAGAGGTCGGTCACCGAGGAGGCCGCGTAGGCCTTGTCGATGGTCGAGGCAGAGAGCGAGGAGGTCAGCTCCAGCCAGTAGCGATCGTCCCCGAGGATGCCCCCGGGCCCCTGGGACGCCACCAGCACCTCGCCCACCGTGAGCCCGAGCTTCACCGCGCCCAGGGAGTACGGCCCCTCGGCCCCCACGGCTCCCACCGGGTGCGTCCAGCCGAACTCCTCGTTCGTCCCCGCGGTGGTGCCGGAGCGCGCCACCAGGGTCCAGGGCGCGCCGTCGCCGAGCGAGAGGCACTGCACCTCCAGCGGCGCCGTGGCGAGCGGCGGGAGCACGGTCGCGAGGAAGAGTCCGCCGCCGTCGGGGCCCTCGAGCACCGCGCAGCTCGTGGGGAGGGACGCGTCTGGCAAGACCTCGGCCGCGTCGGGG
>CAZAIE010001053.1:0-3038 GCA_964485035.1 uncultured Myxococcaceae bacterium
TGAACTCCGCCGTGTACCTCTTCCTGCTCGCCGTCATGTCCTGCTCCTCGGGTTGGGAGCAGGCCCGATCATAAAGAAGGGGGTGGTCCGAAAAACGGGGTCCACTTCACTTGTCAGGAGCGAGTCGAACGTCGAAGCCCTGCTCGTAGGCGTGCCCTGGCACCCCGCGAAACCGCTCGGCGAAGGTTTGGGCGTAGCAGTGCCTGCATCCAGGGGACACCTTCGTGCATCCACGGACGGGATTCCACGTGGCGTCGGTCCACTCGATGGTGCTGTTGTCAGACATCTTGGCCTCGTGGGGTCATCGCCTTCGGGAACGTGATGGGTACGTCGTTCGCCATGGACACCTTGTCTGCCCGCTTCGGTCGGGCGTCGGCGGAGGGCGAGGCTTCCACCAGGCCCTTCTCCTCCAAGCGTCGAAGGACTTCCTTGTAGTGCGGGAGAAGGTAGTTCGTTCCGACGTTGTGCTCCGCGAACACCTGCTCGACGGTCAACCGACGACCCGCGAACCCTTCAAGCAACGCTTCTTCCAAGCGGTCGAGAGGTTTGTCGAGCGGAAGCTGCGCCTGCTTCCTCTCCTGAGGGTTGAACCGGAGGCTGGGAACGCCTTGAGCGTGGGACGAACTTCTCCGAGCCATGATCCCCTTCATGATGTTGTAGCCCTTGACGCCCTTGCTCACGAACATCAGGTAGTGGCTCGTCTGCGCCCCAGTGTCGGTGGAGAACGGGAACTGGAGGGCGAACCTTCCGCACTCCTCCAACGCTGCGAGAAGCTCGGCCACGATTGCCTGCTCGCGCATCTTCGGGCTCAAGCCGTCAATCCTTGCGCGCAGCCGCTTCGCCCGCTCGGTCCCGAAGATGGCGTCCATGTGTTCGGCGAACAGGTCGTTCTCCAGGCCAGCGTTCACCCGCTTGTAGTTGAAAAAGAAGATGCAGTCGCAACCGAACTGGTGCGTACATGCCCGCAGGAGCCGCAGAGAAAGCCCCCGGTAGCCCCAGGGATCGAGAAAGAAGAGGGTGGGCGGCAGCCGCGTCTTCTCGTAGAACTCCGCGAACTTGTCCGTGACTTCCTCGGAACCCAATCGCGGCTTGTGCCTCAGCGTGTCAAAGCCCGGAAGCCCCGCGAGGACGGCTCCCAGCTTCGTGATGTTCTCAGGCTGCACGTCGTTGAACCGGGTCACGAGAAGCTGCCGAAGGCACTCGTCGCCGATGGCCTGCTCGATGATTAGGGCCGGGGTGGACTTGGTGCCGTCCTCGTATTGGCCGGGACCAGAGTACAGATCCACGTAGCCAAGCAACGCGCGGCTCTTCTTCTGGACGGTGGGGCCCATGACGTTGGCCCACCCCCGAAAGTATTTGGTGACGATCTCGACCCACCCGAGATTGGTCGGTTGGGTTGGTGAAGAACTCGCCAGTGGTCATGGTCATGACCCTCCCCTTGTGCCTTATGTGCGACGGGAGAGCCTACCAGTCCCCCCTGACATCCCAGCCTTGCGGCGGCGAGTCGGGGCGAGTCGGAACCTCGGACCGCTCGCTCTTCACCCGCTCCAACAGCACACTCGCGGGCTCGTAGTCGCGCCCCTCCTCGCGGGCCAACTCAGCCTCGGTGGGGACCAACTCGCCCCGGAACGCCTTGGCGAGGACGGCCTGCGTGATCTTGTCGGCGCGGGCGGTGGCGGCGGCGACGTGCTTCTCGATGGTGTCGGCGATGGCGAAGAGGGCCTCGACGCGGCGGACGATCTCGCGTTGCTCGGGGACTGGCGGCACCGGAAGAGGGAGCTTGCGGAAGTCCTCGACGTTCACGCCTTGGAGCGCAACCCCTTTCTTCTCTGCGGTCAACTGGAGCGGCCGGTCCACGTCCTTGGAGCCGGTGATCTTCTGGACGAAGGCCTCGCCGCGCCCGAACACGTCACGGCAGAGGGTCACGAGCTGGTCGGCGTGCGAGGTGTGCGGGAGATCGTTCGCGGCGAAGATGAGCGTCTTCGGAAGGCGCCCGTACCTCGCTTCGTGGGCGAGCGCGTGCTTCTTCACCTCTTCGATGATCTTCCGGTTGGAGTCGGGGGCGGTGACCTTGTGCTCGACCTCGGTGGCGTCGAAGGTCCGCTCGTCCTCTAGCAAGTCGAGCTGAGTGGCCCCGGAGGTGGGATCGACCAGCTCGACCTGCTTCCCCTCCTTGAGGAAGACGCCGTTCATCCGCACGTTCGAGCGGATGGTCACCACGTCGTAGTCCACGAGGTGTCCGTCGCGGACGGCCTGCCGGTAGTCGTACTTGTAGACGAGGTGCTGGAAGTAGCTGGTGGTGTGCGAGGCCGGCGTGGCGGTCAGGCCGATCTTCACCGCGTCGAAGTGGTCGAGCGTGTTCCGCCACACGGATTGCTCGCCGGCGGTATAGCCGCGGTGGCACTCGTCAGCGACGATCACGTCAAAGGCGTGGATCGGGATGTCGAGCGGCTGGGCGTCCTCGTCGATGGCCTCGTCGCCGAAGACCGCGCTGCGGCCGAGGACGTTGATCGCCATCCGTTGGATGGTGCAGACGTAGACGAAGGCGTGACCGGGCTTCGGGTCGGCGAGGTACTCGTTCGGCAGCACCTTGGCGTCGAACCTCTCGTCCTGGTCGAGGTCGCCTCGCTGGAAGCGGCTCGAGTAGACCTCATAGATGGAGTCGAACTTCTGCCCAGGCTCGGCCTCGAACGAGGAGAAGGCGCGCACGGCCTGCGCCGCCAGCGCCCGACGATCCACGAGGAAGAGGATGCGCTTGCCCACCCCCGACTTCATCAGCCGGTAGATCTGGTTCACGAGGGTGAACGTCTTCCCCGTGCCGGTCGCCATCGCCACGAGCATCGCCCGCTTGCGCTCGGCGATGGCCTTCTCGACGGCCGCGTTCGCCTCCCTCTGGTAGGGCCGCAGCTTCGCGTGCGCGTTCGGCATGGCGAGGAGGCGGGCCGAAGCCGCATCGTGGTCGCGGCTGAGCAGTTCCTTCAGGGCGTTGAACGAAGCCGCTTCGCGGCAGCTAGCTGAGCCAGTTCGACGATCTTGAG
>CAZAIE010001054.1:0-3035 GCA_964485035.1 uncultured Myxococcaceae bacterium
GCCTGACCCATGCTCCCCGGGCGCGAGCCGGCCACCGAGGTCGAGGTCCTCACCGCGGGCATGCGCGTGCGCGGCACCCCGCTCTTCCTCGACGCCCGCCAGGCCACCGGCCTCTCCTTCGTCTCCCACGCGCACTCCGACCACGTCGCCCGCCACCAGCGCGTCGTCGCCACCTCCGCCACGCTGCGCCTGCTCACCCATCGCATCGGCCGGCTCCCCTCCTCGCTCCCGGCCCCCGTCGGCCAGCCCTTCACCTTGGAGAGCCTGGACCTGGAGCTCGTGCATGCCGGCCACGTCCTGGGCTCGGCGCAGGTGCGCGTGACGCGGAAGGGCCGCTGCATCGCCTACACCGGCGACCTCAACACCGCCGCCTCGCTCACCGCCCCGCCCGCGGGCATCGCCTTCTGCGACGTCCTGGTGATCGAATCGACCTTCGGGCTCCCCAAGTACCGCTTCCCTCCGCGGGAGGAGACCTACGAGGCCATCCGCGGGTTCGTGCGCGCCGCGTTCGAGGCCGGCGCAACCCCCGTGCTCTTCGCGTACACGCTGGGGAAGAGCCAGGAGGCCATCCGCCTCCTCGGCGACGCGGGCATCCCCGTCGCGGCGCACGCGTCCATCGCCGAGATCGCCTCGCTGTACGTCGAGCTGGGCTGCCCGCTCACCTTCCGCCGCTTCGACGGCGAGGTGCGGCCCGGCGAGGCGCTCGTCTATCCGACCCAGCTCTCGGGCGCCCGCGCGCTCGACAAGATAGGTCCCGTGCGCACCGCCGTCCTCACCGGCTGGGCGCTGGACCCCGGGGCGCGCTACCGCCATGGCACCGACGAGGCCTTCCCTCTCTCCGACCACGCGGACTTCGAGGGCCTGCTCGACTACGTGCGCAAGACCGGGGCGAAGAAGATCTTCACGGTCCACGGCTTCGCCGCCGAGTTCGCCGCGTGCCTGCGCGACCGGGGCTTCGACGCGCAGCCGCTGGTCGCCCCGAAGCAGCTCGAGCTCTTCTAGTAGTCGCGCGCCCTACTCGGCCTCCCGCTCGCGCTTCACTTGAACCGCAGCGTCTCGCTCATCGAGATGGGGATGCGCAGGTTCCCGCACTGGAACGCGCCCTCGAACTTCACCGGGGCCTGGCCGCTCTTGATGGCGTTGGCGACGGCGAACCCCACCTGCAGGAAGTTCACCTCCACCGGGACCTCCACCACCTGCGCCTGGTTCGCCGCCAGGTTCTGCGGCAGCGTGGCCTGCGCCATCCCCACCTGCGCGCCGGCGATGTTCACGTTCGCGGAGAGCCCGCCGAGCGGCAGCGGGAACACGTTCCTGTTGGAGACCTGGATGGGAAACACGATGCGCACGCCGGAGAACGAGAGCCCCTGCACCCGTGGCGACTGGAACGCGAGCGCGGGCACCTTGGGGATGGGGAAGACACCCGAGTAGGAGAGCGGGAGCTGGATGGGCCCGATGGGGGTCTGGATGCCCACCGTCCCGCTGGCCCGGTAGCTCGCCTGGTCCTTGCTCAGGAAGGTCATGAGCACGGGCACCAGCTCCTGGAACCGCACCCGCGCCGGGAAGGTGAGGTCGGTGGAGCCCTGTGCGGGAACCCTGAGCCCGTTCGGCGGCTTGCCAGAGATGACCTTGTGGCCCTCCACCTCCAGGTCATAGGAGACGCTCGCGAGCGAGAGCCCGATGGGGTTGGGGTTCTTGAGCGCGTAGGTGACCTGGAGCGTCGTGCCCTCGAGGTCCGTGTCCAGCGCGCGGGCATTCTTGAAGGCGAGGGTGGGCTGCTGGACCAGCGCACAGCCGGTGGCGGTGAGCGCGAGCGCGAGGACGAAGACGGGACGCATGGTGCCTCCTGGGGCCCGGAGGATACCCCGGATGATCGAGCCTGGGACGCACGCCACCCCGCCGGCATTCTCGGAGGCCCCCCGGCCAAGTATGCGGCAGGACGCACGATTCTCCGGTAGACTCGCTGCGCCTTGCTCGTCCCGCCGTCAACCAGTCCCGAGCGGACCGCGGTCATCCTCCCCGTCGCCGCCCGTCCGCGGCTCCAGCCCTGGCTCGAGCGGGCGGGCTACGCCCCCTGCGAGCTCTCGGAGGGGCCCTCGGTGGCGGTCGTGGACTTCACCGAGCCCCAGGGCGCCGTGGAGATCCACCGGCTGCGTGAGGAAGAGGACTTCGCCGAGCTGGCGGTGCTGGGCGTGGTGGGCGACGCCCACTCCGAGGCCCAGGCTGCCCTCGCCGCTGGCGCAGACGGGTTCGTGGGCCTCGGCTCGCTGGAGCGCGAGTTCGACCTTCGTCTCGAGGCGGTGCGACGGCTGGCCACGTCCCGCGCCGAGCAGGCCCGCCGCGAGAAGGACCTGGCCGTCCTCCTGGACCTGACGGCGCACTACGCCGCGGCCCTGGACGTGGCGGCGTTGCTGCACGACGTGACCCGCCGGCTCGCCGAGGAGCTCTCGGTGGACCGCTGCGCGCTGGTGCTCATCGACGAGGAGCGCGCCCAGGGGCACATCGTGGCCGCCAGCGACGACAGCGCGGTCCACGACGTGCGCATCGAGCTCAGCCGCTACCCGGAGATCCGCGAGGCGGTGCGCACCGGCCGGCCGGTGGTGGTGGACGACGTGGGCAGCCACCCGCTCCTGGGCGAGGTGAAGGAGATGGTGGCCAAGCGTGGCATCGCCGCCCTCGCCGCCGTCCCCCTCTCGGTGCAGGGCAAGACGCTGGGCGTGCTGCTCTTGCGGTCCAGCGCCGGCAGCCGCTTCGCCCCCGGGGAGATCAGCTTCGCCTGGACGGTCGCGCACGCCACCGCCATCGCGCTGCGCAACGCGCGCATGCTCGAGGGCCTGCGCGGCCAGGCAGAGAAGGCCGAGGCGCAGGTCGCCGAGCTCGCCCGCTACGAGGAGTTCTTCCACTACGTCTCGGACGGAATGGCGATCCTCGACGAGACGGGCGTGGTGGTCTCGCTCAACCCCGCCGCGGCACAGGTGCTGCGGATGCCGGGCGACAAGGCGCGCGGTCGCCCCTTCGCCGCGTTCGCCACCACCACC
>CAZAIE010001055.1:0-3029 GCA_964485035.1 uncultured Myxococcaceae bacterium
ACCACCAGCTGGTACGCCTGCTCCACGTCCGCGAAGTGACGCGGGGACGAGAGCGTGAAGCGCACCGAGACCACCCGGTCCACGCCCTTGAGCCGGGCGAAGCGGATCTCCACGGCATGGAGCGCTTCGTCGCTGGACTCGCCGTGGACGGTGACCGTCTCGCTGCCGCGCGTGAGGTCGCCCTGCTCGAGGTCGAGGGCGTCGCGCAGCGGCATCCCCACCTCCATGCCGCGCCAGGTGCCCTTCCGCTCCGGGAGGGCGAGGTGGAACCATGCCGTGCTCAAGGACATGCCGGGACGGTAGCGACCGCCCCCCCCGAAAGCAATCGCTGGCTTGGTCCGCCGTAGGAGAGCCACCAACCACTTACAGGAGGCGGACGATGCAGGCGATGGCGATGCTGACCGCGGCGGCGCTGACCTTCGGGTTCGGCGGGGTGAAGGGGAACGGGAGCATCAAGTCCGAGTCCCGGGCGGTGAGCGACTTCCACGCGGTGTCCATCGGCTCGGGCATCCAGGCGAAGGTGACGCTGGGTGAGCGGGCCTCGCTGGTGCTGGAGGGCGACGAGAACCTGCTCCCGCTGCTGGAGGTGAAGCAGGAGGGCGGCCGGCTCACCCTCGGCTCCACGAAGTCCCTGCGGCCCACCCAGGCCATCCGCGCGACGCTGGTCACGCCCCGGCTGGACTCGGTCGACGCCTCGGGCGGGTCCCGCGTCGAGGCGCCGGCCACGCCCGGCCCGAGGTTCACGATCGGCGCGAGCGGCGGCTCGAAGGTGGAGATCGACGGTCTCGACTCCGCGGAGCTCGTGGTGGACGGCTCGGGTGGCTCGACGCTGAAGATCACCGGCCGCGCGGGGCGGCTCACCGTCGAGGCCTCGGGCGGGTCGAAGGTGCTGGCCGCGGACGTGCCCGTGACCGATGCGAAGGTCGACGCGAGCGGCGGGTCGCGCGTCGAGCTCGCGGTGTCGCACGAGGTGAAGGGAGAGACGAGCGGAGGCTCGACGGTCGCGCTGAGGGGCCAGCCGCAGATCCGCGGCATCGGGCGCTCGGGCGGATCACGGGTGGTCGTCGAGTGAGCCCGGGAGCTCGGGGAGGTTGTCGGCTCGGGCGGTGGGCGTTAGGGTGCCGCGCATGAAGACCTCCAAGAAGACGACCGAGCCGACGCGGGAAGCCCTGGTGTTCCACGCCATGTACCTGATGAGCGTGATCGACGGGGAGACCAATGCCTCCGAGTTCCAGGTGGTGAAGGCGCTGCTCACCACCATGCCCGGGTTCGCCCGGAGCTCCGTCGGCGAGCTGGTGAAGGCCTCGAAGAAGCTGGTGGCCGAGCACGGCGGGGTCGTCGAGTCGCTCGCGGCCCTCACTGCGCTCAAGGACGCGACCTGCCGCCGCAAGTGCTACCTGCTGTGCGCCGAGGTGGCCTACGCCTCGGGCGACATCAGCAAGGTGGAGGCGCACCTGCTGGCCTCGATGGCGCGGCTGCTGAAGCTCAAGCCCGCCGAGACCAAGGCCATCCTCAAGGTCCTGGCGATCAAGTACGCGGACTGAAGAGCTGTCGAACCATGCTCCGGCGCAGTCCGGGGCTCTCCCCGCCCCCTCTCCCCGGGCAGCCAGCGCTTGGGGCGAGGGGAGCGGATTCTGCGACGCTCTTGAGACGGAGCGCTCGGCCGAGCGGATGACCGTCGGAGGCCCCGCAGCTGGGTGCCGCCGGCCATTGGTCTTCGAAGCCGCTCGGGCCGGGCCCCGGTCTACTCGAACAGGGCCTGCACGAACTCCGCGGGCTCGAACGGCTTGAGGTCGCCCACGGCCTCGCCGATGCCCACGTAGCGCACTGGCACCTTCAGCTCGTCGCAGATGCCGATGATCACCCCGCCCTTGGCGGTGCCGTCGAGCTTGGTGAGCACCAGGCCCTGAACCTCGAGGGCGGCGTTGAACTCGCGCGCCTGGGCGATGGCGTTCTGGCCGTTGGTGGAGTCGAGCACCAGGAGCACCTCGTGGGGCGTGCCGGGCAGCGCCTTGGCCATCACCCGCTTCACCCGCTTGAGCTCCTCCATCAGCGGGGCCTTGGTGTGCAGGCGGCCGGCGGTGTCCACCAGCACCACGTCGAAGCCCTCGCTCTCGGCGCGCTTGAGGCCGTCGAAGACCAGCGCTCCGGGGTCGCTGCCCTCCTTGGCCTTGATCACCGGCGCCCCGGACCGCTGGCCCCAGACCTCGAGCTGCTCGGTGGCGGCGGCGCGGAAGGTGTCGGCGGCGACGAGCAGCACCTTGCGGCCCTCGGCGGTGAGCTTCGCCGCGAGCTTGCCCACGGTGGTCGTCTTCCCGGAGCCGTTGACCCCGGCGATCATCACCACGAACGGCTTCTTCGACGAGAAGTCGATCTTGCCCGGCAGGTCGACGATGCGCCGCACCTCCTGTCGCATGGCCCCCTTGAGCTTCTCCGCGTCGGAGAGGTCCTTCGACCGCACCTTGTCGCGGGCGAACTCCAGCAGGCTGGTGGCGGTCTTCACCCCGATGTCGGCGCTGAAGAGCACCTCCTCCAGCTCGCCCAGGACCGCCTCGTCGAGGACCTTGGTGCGGCCGAAGAGGGAGTTGAGGCTGGCCATGAAGCCGCCGCGGGTCTTGGCCAGGCCCTCCGCCAGCGTCTTGCCGGACTGCGCCTCGACCTTCTTGCGCTCGGCCTCCTCCGCCAAGCGCTTCGCCTCGGCCTCGGCCTCGAGCTTCTGCCGGGCGGCCTCCGCCTCCTTCTGCGCCCGCTCCTCGGCCTCGCGCTTGCGGCGCTCCTTGTCCTCGGCCTCCTGCGCCTTCTTGGCCTTGTACTCGGCCTTCTTGCGCTCCTCCTCGTCGCCCTTGCGGCGGGCCTCGTCCTCCTCGGCCTGCCGCTTGAGCGCCTCGGCCTCCTCGCGGGCCTTCTGCGCGGCCGCCCGGGCCTCCTCGGCCTTCCGGGCGGCCTCGGCGTCGTCCTTCTCCCGCGCCGCCTCGATGGCCCGCTTCGCCTCGATGCGCGCGGCCTCGGCGGCCTCCTCGGCGCGGGAG
>CAZAIE010001056.1:0-3027 GCA_964485035.1 uncultured Myxococcaceae bacterium
CCCAGGGGGAATGCCGGGGTTCGCCAGTGGCCGTCCCCGAGTGAGGGGACGGCCACAGTGGTCGTTGGCTAGAAGGCCCACCAGGACATCATGTCGAGGACCACCGCATTCGACGGCGAGGCCTGGGCCCAGAGCGCGAGCCACGCCGAGCCATCCCAGGCCAGCGCCATTGGTGCACTGACAGGCTCGGGACGGGCGTCCAGATCGGCGGGCGTACTCCACGTCCCGCTTCGCAGCACGGTCGACCGCAGGTTGCTCTCGCTCCCCGTGTAGGCCAGGGCGTAGTTCAGCCGGAACGACCGCGCCGGGCCTGGCGCCACGGCGACGCCGCTCGCCACCGGCCACGTGCCGGCGACGCCGTAGGCGTGGGTCTTCGTACCAATGACGGTCGTTCCATCGGTCTCGGTCGTGACCAGCGCACTCGAACAGTTGGAGACGACCAGGAAGCGGTCGTCGCTGCGGACGATCCTTCCCGGTGCGCAGGGCAGCGTCCCCCCGGGCACTGAGAGGGCTGGGCCCATGACGCCTCCGAGGCTCTTCAACACTTCCAGGCCGCCCGAGGTGCTCTCGATCAGCACCAGGAACCCCTCGCTTGAAGCGACGGCCCTGGCGAAGGCCGGGTAGCCGGCGGCAGATTGCGCCGCACTCCAGTTCCAGGTGCCGAGCGACTCGGAGGCTCGGGCCTGAAGGGGCCGGGACGAATAGAAGTCGCTGAAGTGCACCAGGTATTCGCCAGGTCGACCGGCGACGGCCGGCATGCTCCCGTTTCCCAGCGTCCGGGGCGAGAGCCAGGAGGCGTTCGTACGTAGCGCCGCCTCGATGGCCACACCCCGGGACCAGGTCGCCAGATAGGACGACGCACCGTCTGAGGCCAAGGCCAGGGAGGCGTAGGTGCTCGCGCTCGCAGCCACCTGTTCCGCCGGGCCAAACGTCACTCCGTCGTAGCCCACGGCGACGACGCCCCGGGCCGGGCCGCCAATGCTTGTCTCCTGCTCGGCGAGGATCAGGTAGGACGCTCCGTCAGAGGCGACTACCGGGTTGCGCGCACTCTCGAGGACCAGCGTCCGGTTGCCCCACCCGGTGGCTGGCCGATGCAGCGCAGCGAAGACGTTCGAGCGGCCAAGGTGGTACTGGGCCCACACGGCGAGTACTCCAGCGCTCCCCTGTGCGAGTTGTAGTCCAGAGAACCCACTGCGCATCGGGGGACCGTTCGTGACGAGCGACTGGTTGCCGAGGACCCCGCTGTAGGGACGGGCGAAGACCTGATGTCCGAGGGAGTCCGCCTGGATCCAGTGGACGAACGGCACATTCCACCTCGAGGAGATGCCTGCGCCCGTGACAGCCCCGGCCCCCTCCTCCACGGGGAATGCCGCTCCCCAGGTCCGATAGACTCCGCTGCCCTGGGAGGCCCGTCCAACCAGGTTCGTCGTGCTCGCCTCCTGCACGGTCATGGAGACGAGGCACCCTGAGGCGCCGGCCGCCGCGACGGTCGTGCCGTTGCTTGCCAGGAGTTGGGGGCCCGTCCACGACGACTGGTTCCGCAGGGAACCCTGGATGGCTCCCGAGGCGGCCACCCAGGTCACGCAGCCCTCCGACGAGGAGCTGTCGGACGCCGCGACGGCGAGGTCCTTCAGTGCTGCGCCCTCCGAAGAGCCGCTCACCTCGGTGAATGCCCCCGCAGTAGGGCTCACGAGCGGACCGGCCCAGACCCGTCCCGACGATGCGCTGTAAGCCAGCATGCTGTGCGCCGCCCCCCGGGAAGAGGCGAGCCGGCTCGTGGTCTGACCACTGGGGAGGGTCACCACGACGAAGGGGGCTCCCCAGGTGGTGCTCCCGAAGGTGCTCCCTTGGATGGTGGTGTTGTCGCTTGCCTGGAAGTAGAGCGTGCTGCCCACCAGGACCGGGGAGTTGCCCATCCCGATGTCCACTTCGCTCGTCCACGTGGTTCCTGCCAGCCGCCAGCCCCGGATGCGTCCCAAGTACTCCCGTGCAACGTAGTACCGGGTGGACTCGGAGCCCGCGACCAGCGCGGACGGCACCAACGAGCCCCCGTTGCCGGCCAGCGTGACGATGGCCCCGGGCAGGCCCGCTTCCATCGTCACTGCCTGCACCACCTTCTGAGTGCTCCACACGACGAGGAACGACGTGCCGTTCGTGGCGACGCGAAGGGGCAGGGCCTGGGGCGCAGCGCGCTCGACCACCAGCGTGGCTGGCAGAGACCAGCCCGAGGCCTGGTCGTAGGAGGAGTACAGGACCGCGGCGCCTGCGCTGGTCAGTGCGCTCCAGGCGGCCAGGCCGCTCCCCGTCGCATTGAACGCCAGTTGGGCGTTGGCCAGGGCGGCCGAGGACTCCGACGCCACTTGTTCCCGGGAGGACACAGTGTGGAACGTCGTGCTTGCTCCTGCCGCCAACGGGTTGCCTGCGCGATCGCGGACCCCCGTGGTGATGGTCGCTTCGTACCGCTTCGACTCCGCAAGAGGGGACGTCGGGGTGAAGGTGACCTTCTGGCCCGAGTCCGCGAAGGCGATGGTGCCAGAGACCGCCCCCGCGGGGCCGACGACGAGGAAAGTCGTCGAATCGATGCTGAGCGGATCCACGGGCTCCGAGAACGCCACGGTTATCGGGGTGCCGCTGGTCACGCCCACGGCCAGGTTCGCCGGGGTCATCGAGGCGATCGTCGGAGGAATGGAGTCCGTGACGCAGGTGGTCGCCTCGCAGAAGGCCCCCGCCCCACAGGCGCCGCAGTCCAGGGTGCCACCGCAGCCATCCGTCCCCGTTCCGCACTCCCACCCCAGGGCTGCGCAGGTGGTCGGCGTGCAGACGCAGACATGGTCCTGGCACGCCTGGGACGGTCCGCAAGAGCCGCAGTCGACGGGCTCCTCGCCGTTGGAGACCTCCCCACACTCCGCTACGCGACCCTGGCAACTCCCTGCCACGCACGAGTCGGAGAGCGAGCACGGCACTCCGTCATCGCAGGGGCTTCCCTCCGGGAGGGCGGGGGTCGAACAGGTCCCCGTCGCCGGGTCG
>CAZAIE010001057.1:0-3026 GCA_964485035.1 uncultured Myxococcaceae bacterium
AGCCCGTCGCGCCCGAGCCAGGTGAGGAACAGGCCCAGCACGAGCCCGCCCGAGGCGCTCAAGGAGGCGATCCACGCGCCCTCGCCCAGCACCTGCCGGCGGATCCGCCCGGGCCGCGTGCCCAGCGCCATCATCACGCCGAACTCCCGCGTCCGTTCCAGGAGCGACATGAGCATGGTGTTGAGCACCCCGAGCCCGACCAGGGTGTAGATGACCAGCAGGATCGCGAGGATGAACAGGTCCATGAGGTCGGTGAAGGTCTTCATCACCGGCACCATCTCCGACAGCGGAGCCACCTCGAACGACGGGCCCAGCTCCGCCCTCAGCCGTGCTGCGATCCGGTCGGGTGCGCCCTTGCGGCCGTCGGCGAGCATCACCGCGACGACGTGCGCCCCGTCACCTATCCCGAGCAGCCGGCGCGCCGCCGGGAGCGTGACGTAGGCCATCCCCGAGGCGAGCGAGACCGAGGCCCCACCGAGGATGCCGCGGACGCGGAATAGGTCCGCGCCGATCTCGCCGTCACTACGCTGCACGGTGACCTTCACCTTCGAACCCACCCCCACCCGCAGCCGCTCGGCGAGGCGCGAGCCCAGCAGGATGCCCTTGTCGTCCCCCGAGCCGAGGCTCGCCCCGAGACGCAGGTCGCGAAACGGCTCCGAGACCCCGCCCTCCTTCTCGGGAGCGACGCCGAGCAGCTCGACTCCGCGGCTCCCCCACGCGGACGACACCAGGCCGGGGCTCACCAGCCGCACGCTGGTCCGCGAGCCCTCGGGCAGCCCCAGCCGCTCCAGCAGGCCAGAGGGTTCGGTGAGCAGCACGCCCACGTCCCGCTCGAGGCGGTACCCGGCCGCGGAGACCTGCAGGTGCCCGGTCGCCATGCGATCGACCGCGCTCTCGGCGTCCGCGACCATCGCGTCCACGACCCCGACGTAGACGATCATCAGGGCCAGCCCCAGCCCGGCCGCGCTGAGGTTGATGAGCGTGCGGCGCGGGTGGCGCCAGAGGTTCCGCCAGGAGAGGGACAGGGTCTTCCACATGGCCGACCCCCGGTTCAGACGTGGCGCACCGCATCGGCGGGCTGCAGCCGCGCGGCGCGGATGGCGGGGAAGAGCCCGCCCAGGAGACTGGTGGAGAAGACGGTGATGCTGGCGAACCAGACGGCCCGTGCGTTGAGCGAGATCTCCACGCGGGCCGGGAGGCTCACCCCCGCGAAGTCGCTCGTGCCGTAGAGGGACATGTCGATGCTGCCCACTGCGAGGACCCCGAGCGCGGCCAGCCCGACCCCCGCCGCGAAGCTCACCGCGCCCATGAGCAGCGCCTCGGCGACGACCATCGCCACCACCCGCAGCGGGGCCGTCCCCAGCGAGAGCAGGATGCCGAACTCGCGGATGCGCTCGAAGGTGGACATGGTCATGGTGTTGAAGATGCCGAGGATGACGATGAGGAAGACGATGCCGTCGATGGCGAAGGACCCCTGACGGTCCGCCTGGATGGCCGCCTCGACCTCCGGGACGAGCTCGTTCCAGGCCAGCACCTCGTACCGCTCGGCAGCCAGGCCGGCGCGGAGCCTCGCAGCCGCCACTCCGGCATTGCCCCCGCGGGGCAGCGCCACCACCACGAGGTGGGCGGACCGCCCGAGGACGAAGAGGTCCTGGGCGTCGCGCAGGTGCAGGAACAGGCCGGCGTCCGCGAGCTCGTTGCTGCCGACCGAGGCCAGGCCGACCACGGTGTAGCGATCGTTGGCGAGCGAGCCGTCTGCGGCCTGCCCCACCACCACCAGCTCGGAGCCCACCTCGGCCTTGAGGCGGCGCGCGAGCCCGGTCCCCAGGACCGCCTCCCGCGCGGGAAGCGCGGCCAGCCCGCGTCCCTTCCTGACCTCGAACAGCTTGGTGGCGCCCTGCTCGCGGGCCGGGTCGACGCCGAGGATGGAGGCCGCCGCCGACTTCTCGCCGACCCCCGCCAGTCCGAACCCCACCACGCGAGACACCGAGGAGGCGCCCGGGAGGACCCGCATCACCTGCGCCTCGATGGCGGCCGGATCGTCGACCATCGTCCCCAGATCCGGGTTGGCCTGGTAGCCACGACCGTGCACCTGGACGTGGCCGAGCACGCCGCGCGTGGCAGCCTCGAGCATCTGCTCGTAGGACGACTCCCCGAAGCTGTGCGCGAAGACCAGCCCTCCGGTGCCCAGCGTCACCGCCGCGACCGTGAGCCAGGTCCGGCGCGGATTGCGCCACAGGTTCCGCCAGGCGAACGCGAGCAGCATGAAGCCCCCTGCCGTGAGCCTACCGCGCTGGCGTCGGGCCCATCGGTGCTAGCCTCCCGCGCGGGAGGAAGACCATGCACGCAAGAACCCAGCGTCTGTCGTCGGTCGCGCTCACCCTTCTGCTCACGCTCGCCGGCTGCGCCGGCTCGGGCGGCACCCTCGTCCAGCGCGAGAAGCCCCAGCTCACCACGCGGCCGGACATGGCCACGCTGGTCATCGTTCGGCCCACGTCGTACGGCTTCGGCGTGGTCATCGACAACTTCCTCGACGGCCAGCTCGTGGGGCGCACCCGCGGCAAGTCCTTCAACCTGGTGAACGTCCCGGCCGGCCGCCACTACGTCATGGGCCGCGCCGAGAACATCGCCGTGGCCCGCATCGACTTCGAGCCGGGCAAGCTCTACTTCCTGGTCCAGGGCATCACCCCCGGCGTGTGGAAGGCGCGCACCCTCTACTCGACCACCACGCTCGAAGACGCGCTGGCCAAGGTGGACGACCCCGACTGCGACTACCGCGTGCTCGACCCCAACAGCGAGGTGCGCCACCTCTCGCGCGAGGACTTCGAAGAGGCCGCGAGGGACTTCGAGCAGGAGCTGACGAAGGATCCGGCGAGGCACCGCGACACCATCGAGTACCGCGGTCACGTGCTGGGCGGACCCGCCGCGGTCGCCGGACCGCCTCCGGCCGGTCCTGCTCCCGCGCCCGCCACGGGCCAGCGGTGCAGCAAGGACACCGACTGCCCGGGCAACGACGTCTGCAACGC
>CAZAIE010001058.1:0-3023 GCA_964485035.1 uncultured Myxococcaceae bacterium
GTCCAGGCAACTCCTCCCGACGCCGCCGGCGAGCCGCGCGATCGCCGCGGCCATCTTCTCGCCGGCGGCGTCGGGAGGAGTTGCCTGGACTGGAGCAACCGTGGCCACGGCAGGCTTGGACGTCGGCTGGCGGACGACCGGCTTGGGAGTCGGCTGGCGGGGAATCGGCGTGGCGACCGGTGCCCGGACTTCCGTGGGCCGCTGCGGCGCCGAGACGGCAGCCACCGGAACGGGGCTGCTCGGCAGCGCGTCGCCAAAGCCCTCCAGCGCATCGTCGTCGAAGAACTTGTTGGTGGGCGCAGGCTTGGCCGCCGGGACGGGCTTGCTGGTCTCCAACCGCTTCGGGGCCACCACCGGCGCAGGCGCCACCGGCACGCTCACGGGCTTTGCCACCACGACCGGCGCCGGGGGAATCTCCGTGGTCTCGAACGACGCATCCACCTCGATGATGTCGTCGGCTTCGACCTCGACCGGCTGCTCTGCGGCCACCGGCTCGGGGATCGGAGGCTTGACTGCCCCCCTTCGGGGAGCCACCGCCTCAGCGGCCTTCGCCGCGGCGATCTCGGCCTCGATGGCCTTCGAGAAGTCGGGCTTGGCTGAGGTGGACACCTCGTCCAGTGCCCCGTCGATGGCGGAACCCAGGTCGAGGTCCAGCGTGGGCATCGCCTCGTCTGCCGGAGCCGCGGCAGGAGGCGGGGAGAACGTCAGCTCGGGAGTCGCGGGCGGCGGTGCTGCTGGAGTCGCGGAGAAGACCGAGTCCAGGGCCGCATCGACCCCCGCCCCGATGGCTTCGTCGACCGGGTTCTCGGCCACGGGTTGGGCCGTTTCGGGAGGCTGGCTCTCCAGGCCATCCCAGAGCGCCCCAAGGTCGTCGGAGGATGCGGGGCTCGCCTCCGCCACCGCGGGCTCGGCTGGACTCGGAGCCGGGAGCGCCTCGTCGAGCAAGGAGCCCAGGCCGGTGTCTTTCGGCTCGGGCGGAGCATCGGGCGTCGAAGCGGCCTCACCGAAGAGAGCGCCGAGGTTGGCATCGGCCGCTGGCGGGGGCGCTTCTTCAGCCACGGCCGGCTCGAGAGCTGGTGCCTCCGCCTCACCGAAGAGAGCGCCGAGGTCGGCATCGGCCGCCGGCGGGGGCGCTTCGACCACGGCCGGCTCGAGAACTGCGCCAAAGAGAGCGCCGCGGTCGGCATCGGCCGCCGGCGGGGGCGCTTCAGCCACGGCCGGCTCGAGGGCTGGTGCCACCGCCTCGCCAAAGAGAGCGCCAAGGTCGGCATCGGCCGCTGGAGCCGGTTCGAACGCGGCTGTGGGGCTGGCAGGCTGCTGCGCTTCAGCAAACAGCGATCCCAGCTCCGCGTCAGGCGCCTGTGCAGGCACTTCGGCAATCACGGATCCGACCGCCGGCGGCTGGGCCTCGGCGAGGAGGGCGCCGAGTTCCGCGTCGGGGGGCTGCGCGGCAGGTTCGACGGGTGCCGCAGGCGCCTCGCCGAAGAGCGCGCCAAGGTCAGAAGTCCCGCTCGCGTCGGGTGTGGTCACTGCGTCCAGGGCGCCGTCGAGCATCGCACCGAGGTCATCGGACGGGGGCGACGACGCGAGCGGCTGGGGCACCGGCACCACGGGCTCGGGCTGGACCTGGTTCGGGACGCTCACCGGCGTCTCGGGCCGGGGAAGCACGATGAACGAAGGCAGTCCGGGCTCGGGATCGACCTGGGGAGCCGCTGACCGTCCCAGAGCATCGTCCAGCATGGCCCCCAGGGCATCGTCGACCGGGGGAACTGGAGCCGGCTGTGGAGGAAGTGGCGCGCTCACCGGTGCAGGAGCGGGCTGTGGCTCGGGCTCGGCCTGCGGCTCGGCGAGCTGGGCGGACAGCTCCCCCCAGGTGTCGCCGAGGATCCCGTCGTCGCTCGTCGATGGCTGCGACTCGGGCTCGGCCGAGGTCGCTGGCAGCGGGATTTCCGGCGCCGGAAGCGCGGCGAGCGCGGCATCGGCCGCGAGCAGATCCGCGAGGGCCGCAGAGTTCGGACGGGTCGCGTCGAGGTCCACGGCGGGCGTCTCCGCCACGGGCGGATGCGCGGGTTCAGCCGGCTCGGGTTCTCCGAGCGTCTCGCCGAAGGCCCCCAGGTCCAGCGCGGAGCCTTCCATGCCCACGCCCTGGAGGAACCCAGGCTCGGGTTCGTGCGGCAGCGCCTCGTCGGGAGCGGAATCTGGGATGGGCTCGGGAGGCGGCAGTTCGGCCTGGACCGGCATCGCCACACGCGGCTCGGCCTGCAGCAGCGTGGGATCGACTTCGACGCTGGCCTGTGGCTCGGGCTCGCTCAAGAAGCCGCCCGGAGCGCCGAACAGCTCGGCGGAGACCACCACCGAAGCCGGCTCCTCCACCGGAGGCGCGGCAGGCACGGGGACTGGAGCCTGAGCCTGCTCCTCGGCAGCCATGTCCTCGGGGGTCAGCTCGATGCCCGGGAGGATCTCGCCCTGGATGATCTCGCCCTGGAGGATCTCCCCTTCGTCGAGATCGAGCGTCGGAGCATCGTCCAGCGAGGGCGCCCCCAGGCTCGCAGCGGCCTCGGCCCCCGACTCCAGCTCCAGGGGCTGCTCGGGCGGCAGTTCCAGACCACCAACAGGCATGGCGCTGCCCGAGGCAGCCGCCTCGCTCGGGCTCGACAGATCGAAGCCGGAGGACTCCTGGGCGCCGAGGAATCCGTCCGCCCAGGACATGGGCTCGGGCTCGGGGTCCTTCACCAACTGACGCGGGGCAGCCGGCTTGCTTCCCGGGAACTTCACCACCGGCACCCCAGCGACGGGAGCTGGCGGGGCCAGAGCCGGAGCAGGAGCTGGACGTTTGGCCGCAGCGACCGGATGGAGCACCGGAACAGGCATCCGCCCCGGGGTGGGCTGGAGCGGAGCAACCGGGACTGGAGCGGGCGCCGAGGGAGGCGCCCCCACGCCCAGCAGGTCGTCGAGCATGGCCGCAGACGAAGGAGGCGTGGGCCTGGCCGCCGGCTTCAACCCCAACAACTCGTCGAGGTCGC
>CAZAIE010001059.1:0-3018 GCA_964485035.1 uncultured Myxococcaceae bacterium
GTCCCTCCCGTCGCGGAGCCCCTGCGCGAAGTCCCTCGAGTGGACCTCCCCATGGTCATCCCCGTCCCTCCGGGGTGCACCGCGCCGGCCATCCAGCGAGCCAGTGTCGCGGCGCTCCGGCGCGCAGGCCTCGAGATCACCCTGCCTCTCGACCCCGACCCGGTGCCAGTCAGCGCGTGGCGTGTCCGCGAGCCAGGTCGTTGTGGACGGATCCAGTTCCGCCTGCTCGGAGGCCCGCTCGCCGTCCGGATGGAGATCGAGGTGGAGGCCGTCGGAAGGTGCTCCGAGCCGCAACGGCTCTCGGGCGAGGAGGAGATCTGGCTGTACCGAATCCGGGAGCACCTGGGGAACCTGCTCGAAGCCTGTCGGACCGCGCAGCCTCCTGCCACCACCCCAGAAGCGCTCCCCTCGGACCTCCCGCGCGAGCTGCAGCTACCGCAGCCGCCACAGCTCACGCCGTGATTAGCGCCCGGATGCGCGCGACCACGGCCCCGTTCAGCAGCGCCCCGCGCCGTGAGAGCGCCTCGAGCATCGCTTCCGCGGCCGCCGGCGTGGCCGAGTAGCCCGGCACCAACAGCGGAAGCTCCGCGCCCAGTTCGGGCTGCCGCGTCTCGAGCCGGCGCTCGCAGTTGAACGGGTCGCCCGAAGCCGGCGCACGACGCAGCGCATCAAGCTCGATCAGGCGATCCACCGCGCGTCCTTGGACCATCCGCGCCGCCGAGAGCTTCTCGCCGCGCCGCCAGCGCTGCAGGCCGACGAGGAGACACCCCAGAATCTCCCCGACCAGGTACGTCTCGTCCGAGGGCGCCGCGCCCGGCAGCGGTCTTCGAGGCTGCGCAATGGAGGGGTCGACGTCGTCCCGCTTCCAGACCACCCGCCCCGGCGCAAACGGGATGTCCGCGAGCGCCTGCGGCTCGAACACCGCGAACTCGCAGAACACGCCGTCGGCCATGAGCGCCTTGTGACCGTCCCGCGTGTTGCGGTAGCTCCACGCCACCGGGTGCGCCGCCGCGAGCCAGTCGAGGTTCTCGAGGTAACGCCTCACCCAGCCGGGCTCGACGATGGCGAAGAAGTCGAGGTCGGACCAGGCGTCCAGTCGCGCGGTGTCGTTCCCCACCGACCCGAGGCCGATCAGCGCCAGCGCGTGACCGCTGTCGCGCAGCGCACGACCGATGGCGTCCAGGCGTTCCAAGAGCAGCGCGGGAGTGATGTCCATGGCGGGCCCAACCTGCCACAAGGCACCTCAGCCGTCGCCACGGAGCCAGTGCTCGCTCGCCTCGTCCGCCGGGAAGTAGCACTCGATGGTCAGCTCCTGCGCGGTGACGTCGAGCGGAGTGCCGATGGTCGTGAGCATGGTGAACAGCCGGACCTCGGCACCCTCCCGCCGCAGGTGGACGATGGCCAGGGGCTCTCCCGGTGCGGGAGAGGCGCGACCGAGCTCGGCGATGCCCGGATAGGTGCGAATCTCGTCCCGGAGCGCCTGCCGCTCCGCGTCCAGCGGACAGGCCACGCACTCGCGCTCGACCCGCTCGAGGATGACCTGAGCCAGCTCCGTCCAGTTCACGATCTGCGGGCGCAGCCCGCGCGGGTGCAGGACGGCGCGGACCGCGTTCGACGCCACGCGCGGCTCGACCGCCGGGTCCAGGAAGGCGCCCAGCAGCCGGGCGGCTCCGCGGTTCGCGCGCAGCACGTTCCAGCAGCGGTCGAGGAGGAGTGCGCCATAGGGCTCCTGCCGCTCCATCAGCAGGTCGATCGCTCGGCGGACCGGCGCCAAGGCGAGGCTCTCGAGGGCGCTGGACGTATAGACCGGGGCGAACCCGGCGCTGCCGAGGAGCAGGTTGCGCTCGCGAAGCTCGAGGTCGAGCGTGCTGGCGAGGACCAGCACCATCTCCCGGCTCGGCCGCGACTTCCCCGTCTCCAGGAAGCTGAGGTGCCTCGTGGAGACCTCGGCGTCGAAGGCCAGCGCCTCCTGGGAAAGGCGCCGACGCCTACGCCACTCCTTCAGCAGACTGGGGAACGCGTCGGAAGGCATTGACGACAACTGTACCCGGGGACACCCCGGCCGCCATGACCTCCCAGGTCATGGTGACCATGACCTTGCGCCGGTACTCCTGGAGCGCCGAACCAACCAGGAGAACCGCATGCGCCTCGCAGCCCTCGTCACCGTCTTCGTCGCCTTCACCGTCTGGTCGCTGTCCATCGTCTCTGGCCAGGGCTTCTCGCCCCTCGCCGCGCTGCTGACCGGGGCGCCGTGGGCCCAACAGCTCTTCGTGGACCTCTGCCTCGCGCTCGGGGTCGCCTGGGTCTGGCTCTTCCAGGACGCGCGCCAGCATGGCATCCGCGCGTGGCCGTACGTGTTCGCGACGCTCGCGGCGGGGAGCATCGGGGTGCTCGCGTACCTCGTGCACCGGGAGGTGGTGGCGCGAGGACGCAGCGCGGCATCCGGCACCGGGGGATGAATCCCCCGTCTCTTGGCTGGGAGGGACCGAGTTCGGACCAAGCCCGCTGAAGCGGGCTTCACTCTGGGGTGCTTCCCGTCCAGCCGGCTTGAGCCCTCGTCGATGCGCCGGAGGCCGCGGCCCGATGAGCTGCATCCGCGGCTCCTATCCGGAACGGGGACGGCCAGCAGCCCGACCGCCTCTACGCGGTTGCGGACCGTCCCCGCACCGGGGGGTCACGACCGCAACAACGGGACGGCTTCCTGCCCCTGGGACCACTGCGCCGACTCGTCGAGGGCCAGGGCGGCGAACCGGCGCAGAGACGGGTCGAGTCCTGCCGCGCACCTCCCGAGCTCGGCAGTCGCGAGCGAGTTGGGGCAGTGGGCCAACAGGATCATCGCCCTCTTCTTCGCCTCGCGGTCCGCGAGCGGACTGGACAGGGTGAACCCCAGCCGCGCGATCTCGACCTCGCCGAGCAGGCCCTCCGACTCCGACAGCATGTCGTGCGCCTGCATGTACTCGACGAGCGCCTCCCCTTCCTCGAAGCCCCAGTTGCGCACGTCGTGCACCACCACTGGCC
>CAZAIE010001060.1:0-3016 GCA_964485035.1 uncultured Myxococcaceae bacterium
GACCCTGCTGGAGAAGGCGCTGGTCGAGCAGTTCCCGGTCCTCGCCGGGAAGTTCCTGGTCCAGCGCGAGCGCCGGGCGTTCCTCGAGGTGCCGGTGGAGCGCTGCCACGAGGTGATCTCCCACCTGAAGTCGGTCCACGGCTTTGCCCAGTGCTGCACCATCACCGGGACCGACGACCAGGACACGCTGGGCGTGCTCTACCACCTGGCCCACGACGACGGGACGCTGGTGAACGTGCGCCAGCGCGCCCCGCGGGCCTCCCCGGTCATCCAGAGCGTCTGCGACCTCTACCCGAGCTGCGCGAACTACGAGCGCGAGCTGGTGGACCTCT
Source organism: uncultured Myxococcaceae bacterium (assembly GCA_964485035.1). Classification (GTDB taxonomy): domain Bacteria; phylum Myxococcota; class Myxococcia; order Myxococcales; family UBA5297; genus CAZAIE01. The sequence continues at coordinate 333 of CAZAIE010001060.1, forward strand.
TGGGGTTCAAGGTCGAGAACCTGCCGGAGGGCAAGCGCTACCCCATGCCCGACGACTTCCCGAGAGACCAGCACCCGCTGCGCAAGGACTGGAAGCCCACGCCCGCGACGTAGTCCGAGGAGCACACCATGGCCAGCGTCACCATCCCCATCGGACCGCAGCACCCAGCGCTCAAGGAGCCGGCGAGCTTCTCCATCACCCTCGAGGGCGAGCGCATCCGCCACATGGATGTGCGGCTGGGCTACAACCACCGCGGCATCGAGAAGGCCTGCGAGCAGCGCAGCTACATCCAGGACCTGTACCTCCTGGAGCGCATCTGCGGCATCTGCTCCCACTCGCACACCACCGCGTTCATCACCGCGGTCGAGGAGGTTGCGGGCATCAAGGTGCCGCCGCGGGGCCTCTACGTCCGCACCCTGGTTGCGGAGCTGGAGCGCATCCACAGCCACCTGCTCTGGCTGGGCGTCGCCGGTCACGAGATCGGCTTCGACACGCTGCTCATGTACAGCTGGCGCGACCGCGAGCTGGTGATGGACGTGCTGGCGATGCTCACCGGCAACCGCGTCAACTACTCCATCAACACCCTGGGCGGGGTGCGCCGGGACTTCACCCCCGAGCAGCTGCAGCAGACGCTGAAGGCGGTGGACACGCTCGAGGAGCGGACCAAGTACTACATCGAGCTGGCGATGACCGAGACCACGCTGGCCAAGCGGCTGGCGGGCGTGGGCGCTCTCTCGCACGCAGACGCCCTGAGGCTGGGGACGGTCGGGCCCACCGCCCGGGCCTCGAAGGTCGACCGGGACATGCGGCGGGACGACCCCTGCCTCGCCTACCCGGAGCTGCAGTTCAAGGTGGCGGTGGACGACCACTGCGACGTCTTCGGGCGCACGGTGGTCCGGGTGCTGGAGCTGATGGAGAGCTACTCGCTCATCCGCCAGCTCGTCGCGAAGATGCCTGCGGGCGAGGTGAAGGTGAAGGCCCCGCGCAAGGTCCCCGCGGGCGAGGCCGTCTGTCGCTACGAGGCGCCGCGCGGCGAGGACGTCCACTACGTGAAGGGGAACGGCACCGACAAGCCCGAGCGCGTGAAGGTGCGCGCCCCGACCATGGCCAACCTGGCCTCGGTGGCGAAGATGCTGGAGCAGAACAACCTCGCCGACGTGCCCATCGTCATCGCCGCCATCGACCCCTGCTTCTCCTGCACCGACCGGGCGATCGAGACGCGCGACCTGGCTGCGGGCCGCGCCGACACGCTCACCTGGGAGCAGCTTCGGGCCCAGGGCATCGAGTGGTGGCGGCGCGAGGCGGGGGTGGACTTCACGGACCTGAACCGGAAGCTGGGCAAGCGCCTGGCGGACCGCTAGCGCGGCGAGGACCCCATGCTCGAATCCCTGCTCTGGTCGTTCTTCTACATCCTGGTGTTCCCCGGCTTCCTCTTCCTGGCCGCGGGGGGCTTCGCGGTGCAGTTCGCGGACCGCAAGCTCTACGCGCGCTTCCAGCACCGGATGGGGCCGCCCTGGTACCAGCCCTTCGCGGACTTCATCAAGCTGGCCGCCAAGGAGGATCTCGTCCCGGCCAACGCCGACCGGACGATGTTCGTGCTGGTGCCGCTGGTGGGGCTCGCGGCGGCGACGGTCGCGTTCTTCTACGTTCCGCTCTGGGGGCCTCAGGCGCTCTTCTCGTTCGAGGGCGACGCGGTGGTGGTGCTGTACCTGCTCACCGTGCCCACGCTCTGCTTCTTCCTGGGCGGCTGGTACTCGACCTCCCTGTACGCGACGGTGGGCGCGGTGCGGACGCTGACCCAGCTCTTCGCCTACGAGGTGCCGCTGTTCATGGTCCTGCTCGCCCCGGCCGTGCTGGCGGGGAGCTGGTCGCTCTCGGCGATCGTCGGGTTCTACCAGGCGCATCCGTGGCTGGCGCTCACCAACCTGCCCGGCTTCGGGGTGGCGCTCGTCGCGCTCCTGGGGAAGCTGGAGAAGGTCCCCTTCGACATCCCGGAGGCGGAGACGGAGATCGTCGGGGGGACGTTCACCGAGTACTCGGGCAAGCTGCTCGCGTTCTTCCGCATGACCATCGACATCGAGGCGGTGGTGGCGGCGACGCTGCTCGTAGCGGTCTTCCTGCCCTGGGGCATGTCGCTGCACCCCGCGGCGGTGATGGCTCTCTACGTGGCCAAGGTGGGCCTGGTCGTCTTCCTGCTGGCGCTGGCGCGCAGCATCTTCGCGCGGCTGCGCATCGAGCAGATGGTGGACTTCTGCTGGCGGTGGCTCGCGCCGGCGGCGCTGGGGCAGCTGCTCCTCAGCGTGATCCTGAGCGGGGTGGTGCGATGAGGTTCCCCGGCAAGATGGCCGCAGAGGTGCTGCGGCACGTGACCAAGACCCCCGCGACGGTGCCGTACCCGTTCGTCAAGGTAGAGATGCCGCCGGACTTCCGCGGGAAGATGCTCTTCTACTCCGAGAAGTGCATCGGCTGCCGCCTCTGCTCGCGCGACTGCCCGTCGGGCGCGCTGACCATCAACAAGGTCGGGGACAAGCGCTTCGAGGCGGTGTTCGACCTCGACAAGTGCATCTACTGCGCGCAGTGCGTGGACTCCTGCAACAAGGACGCGATCCTCGCGAGTTCGGAGTTCGAGCTCGCGGCCCTCTCCCGCTCGACCCTCAAGTTCAAGTTCGATGCCCCGCCCGCCC
>CAZAIE010001061.1:0-3016 GCA_964485035.1 uncultured Myxococcaceae bacterium
CGTCCACCAGCCGCAGGCCCCCCCCGTCCCGCGGTTCGCGAGGGCCTGGACGCCGCTGAAAATCGAAGGAAGTGCGGCCAGTTGGCGGGTTGACCCGCGCGCGCGCCGAACGCTAACATCCGCCATTCTTCTCGGCCTCCCGTCCGGGTGGCTTCCAGGCGAGGTGCATGTTGCGTAGCCCGCACGCGTGGTCGTTTCCGTCCCGTTGCCTGCTGGTCCTGGCCCTCGTCGCGCTCGCTGGCTGCCAGAGCGAGCGCGACCGGCTCCTGAACGAGTACAAGGTGGCGGCCCGCCCGGAGCTGCGCGCGGCGGCGCTCTCGGGCCTCGCCGAGAAGGGCCACGAGGACGACTTCCACCTCTTCCTCCAGGCCACCCGAGACCCCTCGGCGCTGGTGCGCAAGGCGGCGGCCAGGGGCTTGGGCAAGTCCGGCGACGCCAAGGCCATCGACACCCTGGGCGAGCTGCTGGGCGACCCGGACTACGACGTCCAGCGCGAGGCCGCGCACGGGCTGGCGAAGTTCAACACCGACAAGGCGCGGGCGTATCTGCTCTCCGCGTTCGGCCGGCGCGACGGGCCGGCCCGGGCCGCCATCGCCGCGGCCCTGGGCTCCCGCGGCGTCACCGACGCCATCCTCCACGAGGCGAAGCAGCTCTGGGCGCGGCACCTCAAGGCGCTGGAGGCCGGCGGCCCCGCGGAGCGCGTGGGCGCGGCCGAGGAGATGGGGCGCAGCGGGCGCGGCGAGGCAGTGGAGCGGCTGCTCCCGCTCCTCGGCGACGACTCGGTGCTCCTCGCGGCAGGGTCGGCGCGCGGGCTTGGCGCTGCCGGTGACAAGCGGGCCGTCCCGTCCCTGGTGGGCGTGTTGCGGGAGAACTATCCAGTCCTCCGTGAGGCCGCGGCGGAGGCGCTGGGCGTCCTGGGCGACCCCGGGGCCATTCCCGCGCTGGAGAAGGTGGCGCTCGAGGCGGGGCCCGGGGCGGTCGCCGCGGTGAACGCCATCAGCAGGCTCGCCGCGTCGGTCGAGGGCAAGGCGTCGCTCTGCAAGCTCGCCGCGGAAGGGTCGGCGGACGTCGCGGCGCTGGCGGCTCGCCACGCGAAGGCCCGCCAGGGCTGCCCTGCAGAGCCGCTGCAGGCGCGGCTGGGGAAGGGTGGCGCCGACACCCTGGCAGCCCTCGCAGCGCTCGAGGGGCTGGGGACGTCGGTGGTCTCGGACAAGCTCGCCGAGCGGCTGGCCGGGCTGCTGGACGGCGAGCGGCCGGTCCGGCTGGGCGCCGCCCGGGCCCTGGCGAGCCTGGAGAAGGCCCCTGACGCGGTGGGCGCGAAGGTCGTCAAGTTGCTGGAGTCGGAGACCGAGCGGCTGGCCTTGGCGACCCAGAAGTGGGTGAAGGAGAAGCTCCCCGAGCCGGGCGTCGAGCGGGTCTCCGGCGACACGCTGGCCCCGATCGAGCGGGACCGGGCGAAGAAGTTCAACGACATGATGGCCAAGGTCGACGCGCTGAACGAGGCCCGGGCGCAGGCGCTGGGGGTGAAGCTGGTGGACCGGGACTCCGAGCGCGGGGTCCTGGATCTGGCCGACGACCTCGCCGACGGCGAGGAGGAGCTGGTGGCGCCGCTGGCGCGGGCGGCGGTGCGCCTGAAGGCCCCGGCGGCGCAGGCTGCGCTGGAGCGGCTCATCCAGGAAGCGCGGCCCTCGGCCCGGGCAGCCGCGTGCGAGGCGCTGGGGATGCTGGCCACGCCGGCGGCGCTGGACCACGCCGCCCGCTGCCTCGACAGCCCCGATCGGATCGTGATTCGCGCGGCGGCCCAGGGGCTCTCCCGCGGCGGTCCGGCCGCGGTCCCGGTGCTGGTGGCGGGGCTCAAGCGGCGCAGCAGCGAGCGGCCGGAGCTGATCCGCGCGCTGGGCGTCCTCCAGGCGCGGGAGGCGGCGCCGAAGCTCACCGAGTTCCTCACCGCTGGCGGCTCGGAGGCGCTGGAGGCCGCGGTGGCGCTGGGGCGCTGCGGCGACCCCTCGGTGGCGAAGGCCCTGGCGGAGCGGCTGAAGGAGCACCCGCAGCCGGCGCGCCTGGAGCTCATCCAGTCGCTGGGCCAGCTCGGGGACGCCGGCGTCGCCCCGGCCCTGCAGCAGGAGATCTTCAGCGAGCGGGCGGAGGTGCGGGCGGAGGCCGCCCGGGCGCTGGGCAAGGTCGCCCGGAAGGAGAGCGCGGCGATGCTGGAGGCGCTGCGCTTCGACTACTACGCCGAGGTGCGGCGCGCGGCCGAGGAGGCGTTGGGGACCGCCGCCGCCGACGCGCAGGGGGCGCGCTGAGCCATGGCAGACATCCGCGAGCTGAAGGACCAGGCCGCCAAGCACTTCTCCAAGGGCAAGTTCGACAAGGCCGCCTCCGCCTACGAGGAGCTGTGCCGGCTCGAGCCCAAGGACCTGCAGATGCGCGTGCGCCTGGGCGACGCGCTGGTGAAGGCCGGTAACAAGGAGAAGGCGGTCTCGGCCTACCGCATCGCGGCCGAGACCTACGCCAAGGACGGCTTCCTGCCGCGGGCCATCGCCGTCTGCAAGCTCATCCTCGAGGTGGACCCCAGCCACAGCGAGACGCAGAACGTCCTCGCGCAGCTCTACGCCAAGAAGACCGCGGCCCCGGCCCCCCGGCCAGCCTCGGGTCCAGCGGCGCCTGCGCCCAGCCGACCTGCGCCCTCCCGCCCAGTCGTCGCCGCGGCTCCGGCTGCGGCTCCTAGTCCGAGTCCGAGTCCGAGTCCGGCTGGCGACGAGCCGCTGGAGCTGGACACCGGCGGTCGGGACTTCGACACCGGCGTGAAGAACTCGGACGAGCCCGACCAGCAGGCCGGGACCGACTCGGGGCTGGAGCTGGACACTGGTGGCGATGGGGCGAGCTGGAAGGGCTCCTCGGTCGCGTGGGAACCTCCCGCAACCCCTGGCCCGAAGGCGCCCGAGCCCCAGGCGCTCCGCGTGGCGGCGCAGGACCGCCCCGTGGCCCCTCCGCCACCCGCGAGCTGGCCTCCGAC
>CAZAIE010001062.1:0-3011 GCA_964485035.1 uncultured Myxococcaceae bacterium
GTGCGCGGGCGAGCTCGAGCCTCTCCTCGGGCGTGGTGTGGCCCACCAGCACCGGGACCACGGGGACGTCCGGCCAGACCCGGTGCACGAAGGGCAGCAGCACCTCGAGCGCGTACTCGCCGTCGAAGGCCACCGCGCGGCGCTCGAAGCCGTCGTATTGCTCCAAGAGCGAGACCGCCTCGTCGTCCACGGGGCTGCGGCCGATGGGGGTGGAGAGGGCGCCCTCGGCAGGCAGCGAGGCGCCGGTCCACCTGCCGCGGTGCTGTTCTCCCAGGAGCACGATGCGACGGTACCGGCTTCCTGCGAGCGCGCCGAAGACCTTCCCCGAGACCTCGCCCGACCACTCCAGACCAGCGTGGGGGACCAGGATGGCCTGGACGGGACGCTCGAAGGCCTTCGCCTCGGCCAGCAGCTTCTCGACCGAGGCGCCGAGTTCCTTGGGGTCGGCAGGGTAGTAGCGGCCGGACTGCTCGGGCGGTCGCGTGGCCTTCCTGCCGGGCAGCTTGGCGCAGGTACACCCGGAGAGGACCAGTGCCGCCAGGAGCGTCGGGGTCTCGGGCCGTTTCATGTGGCCAATGGTAGCAGGCTCTCTCCGTCCCGAGCGGGGGTGCGAGGGGGCTTCGAGGGGGCTTCGGAAAGGCCTGGCACCGAGATGTATCCCCCTAACGGGAGTAGTCGTGCAGATGCTGGAGAGGCCTGGCACGAGAGCGTATCCCCTGAACGGGGTATCCAGGTGGTGCCAGGCCTCAAGACAGCCAAGGCAGAGAGGGCCTGGCTCGAGTGCCAGGCCCTCCCTAACAGGCCCTCCCTAACTGCCTGTGAGCACGGTCTTTTCTTCGACGGCCGGCTACTTCCCTCCGGCGACGCCCTTGTCGGGCTCCACCGCGTCGCGGATCTCGAGGCGAATCTCGTCGCTGGTGGCCTTGATCTCGGGGGCGTACATCGCCTCGAAGCGGGCCGGCAGGCCGTGGAACTTCCCCGGTACCTCCGCCCGCAGCTCGTACGAGAGATGGACCGTGCCCACCCGGAGGTCGGTGAGGAACATCGCCACCCGGTCCGTGCGCAGCTCTGCGTGGGCGCAGGAGTGGTTGCAGACCTCGGGGCCGCTCTTCTGCAGCACCGCCTCCATGCCTGCGGGCTTGAGGTCCTCGAGCATCACGAACTCGACGGCCTTGTTGGCGGTGATGTCCAGGTCCACCCGCACCCGCTCGCCCGACTCCAGCGCCATGCCGTACTCCATGGTGGAGCTGGCCTTCTCGGCGCCGGGGCGTCCGAGCACCGTGTAGCGCCGGGCGATCTTCACGTCGCCGCCGACGCCCTTCACGTTCTCGTCCTGGTTGTAGACGTCCCAGGTCGCGGCCCAGTAGCCGGTGCCACGTCCGTCGCGGCGCACCTCGACCAGGTTCTCCCCGGGGCGGAAGGCCGCGTCGCCGATGAGCAGCGGGCCGCTCACCTCGGCGCCGCCGCGTCGGTAGGTCATCCGCGCCGCCTCCTGGCCGTTCACCAGGACGATGACCGTCCCGTTCGAGCTGCTGGCGTCCTCCTTCATCGCGATGTCCGAGAGGGCGTAGAGCGCGAAGGCGCTGTCGCGGGTGCTGCGCCACTTCCCGCCGTTCCGGCGCAGCACCAGGAAGTCCGTCAGCGGCTTCACCAGCGCGGCGTTGGGGTCGTGGCGGTAGGCAGCCATCAGCGCATACGCCGTGGCCTCGATGACCTCGGAGGTGGCCCAGGCGCTGTCGGCCTCGCCCACCGAGGCGTCCCCGCGGCCCTTGGCCACCTTGATGATGTCGTCCAGGTTCTCCACGGTGATGCGCGCCCGCGGGTCCTTCTGCGCCTGCAGCGCGAGCGCGAGGAGCGCCCGCCCGCGGTTCGACAGCCGGCGCCGGTTCTCGAACGACTTGGTCAGCGGCTGCTTCGGCGCGCCGCCGGTCACCGCCAGAGAGAAGAGCATGAAGGCGTGCTCGTCGGGGTTGCCCTGGGCCTCGCCGAGGTGGCTCGCGAGGTAGCCGCGGCCGCGTTGCAGGACGCCGTCGTCCACCTTGAGGCCCGCCTCGCGGCCGAGCCAGAGCCCGTAGACCGCGTAGGCGCTCATCCAGCGGTTGGTGGGGTCGGTGTGCCACCAGCCCCAGCCGCCGTCGCCGTGCTGGAACGAGTAGAGCCGCTTCAGCCCGGCCTCGACCATCTGGTCCAGGTCCTGGGGGACGCGCGGCGAGCTGGCCCCGGCGCGGTTCACGACCTTGGCGGCGATGGCCGCGGGGACGAACCGCGAGAGGGTCTGCTCCACGCAGCCGTAGGGGTACTGGGCCAGGTAGGGCAGCGCGTCGAGCATGACCCCCAGCACCGACGGGGAGATCTCGAGGGCCAGCGCCGTCCCCGTGGGGTTGCGCTTCTCGGGCAGGTTCACCTTGAAGCTGAAGGAGTCCGAGAGCCGGCCGGCGAATGCCTGGCGCTGGGCCGACCCGTGGACCACCGCCTGCAGCGTCCACTCCATCGCGTCGGTCTGGCCGGCGGCGCGGGCGGTGACCTTGACCTTCTTCTCCCCGGGCTGCTCGACGAGGTAGCGCACGTCCACGCGGGCGTCGCCCCCGGCCGGGACCTGGATCTTGCGGCGCGGCTCGGTGAGGGCCTTGAGGCCTGGCACCTCGAACAGGACGTCCACCTCGGCGGCCTTCTCCAGCCGGCTGGTGACGATGGCGGAGAGGGTGACCTCGTCGCGCTCGGTGAAGAAGCGTGGGCCCTGCAGCCGCACCATCAGCGGCTTGTCGGTGCGCAGGCCGGCCTTGCCCATGCCCATCGCCTGCCCGGCGGAGACGGCGTACGCGGTGACGCGCCAGGAGGTGAGCGAGTCGGGCATGGTCGGCTTGACCGCCGCTGGCTTGCCAGCGCCGGCCGCGAGTTCTGGGAACCAGCCGGCGGAGGAGGAGAAGTTGGTGCGCGCCTGCACCGGGGCGCCCTCGGCCTGCTGCCGCTCGCCGGAGGCCGGGGCCTCGTCATCCATCGCGGCCTTCTCC
>CAZAIE010001063.1:0-3007 GCA_964485035.1 uncultured Myxococcaceae bacterium
GCCTTCAGCGCCTTCACCCCCGGCCGGCGCGACCGCCCCAGCTCCGCGAGGCCATGCTTCACCAGGATGCGGTTCACGTTGCGCAGCGGGACCACGTCGGCCACCGTCCCCAGCGCCACCAGGTCGAGGTACTCGCGCAGGTTCGGCTCGGGGCGGGACGCGAAGTGCCCGCGCGCCCGCAGCGTCCGGCGCAGCGCCACCACCAGCATGAAGGCCAGCCCCGCCGTGCACAGGTCCTTGGACGGGAACGCGCAGCCCGGCTGGAACGGGTCGATGACGATGGCCGGCGGCAGCCGCTCGGCGAGCTGGTGGTGGTCCACGACGATCACGTCCAGGCCGCGCGAGCGCGCCAGCGCGATCTCCTCGAGCGCGGTGATGCCGCAGTCCAGCGAGACCAGCAGCCGCGTCCCGTCGCCAGCGATGCGCGCCACCGCCTCGGCGTTCAGCCCGTACCCGTGGTCCAGACGCAGCGGGATGTACGTCTCGACCTGGCCGCCCACCGCCCGCAGGAAGTGGGCGAGCAGCGACGTGGAGGTCACCCCATCGACGTCGTAGTCCCCCCAGAGGGTGACCTTCTCGCGCTGGGCGACGGCGCGCAGGAGCCGCTCGGCTGCCTCCTCGGCGCCCTTGAGCAGCGAGGGGTCGGGTAGGTCGCCGAGCCCGTCCTGGAACAGCTCGCGCGCCGCCTCGGGAGTCGGGTAGCCCCGGGCCACCAGCACCCGCGCTGCCACCGGGTGCAGCGCGAGCTCCCGCGCGAAGCGGCTCGCCCGGTCGTCGTCCGTCTGGGGAAGGATCCACCTCATGGCCACGCCCTCCGTCCTCGCACCTGCGAAGGTAGCACCCGCCCCTGACACCGCCTCCGGGCGGCGCGGTGGTCTAGCAGAGGAGGGAGCGTGGGAACAGAGTGGCGAAACGCGGTGGTTCGGCCACTTCTGGAAGAGGGCGATTCCGGGCGGTGTCGAAGTCCGGAAAAAAGTCTGCCGACGCGCGTGCCAGCCCCGGGGTACTCAGGGAACTGGCGATTGCGGGCAGACTGCCGATGCTCGTCCTCCTTGGAGTCCTCATGACACGGCTTTTCCGGACCCGCCTCTTCGAACTGGGCATCCTGCTCGCATTTGGTACGGGCTCGTTCCTGGTCGCATGCGGGCAGAACCCGGTTGTCTGCACGCCGTCCACCGAGGTCTGCAACGGGAGGGATGACGACTGCGACGGCGCGACCGACGAGGACCGGGTCTGCGATGCGGCGTGCTCCCCCGGGGCCTCGGAGTGCGTGGGGACGAAGTGGCGCTCCTGCGTCGACGGTGAGTGGTCCGGGTACTCGACGTGCGCGAGCGGCTTCTGCGACGCCAACAAGCGGGTGTGCGGCTCGTGTCCGGACGAGTGCCCCTCGGCGGGCCTGTCCTCGTGCACCGACGGGAAGCAGCGGGTGTGCACTCCCGATGAGCACGGCTGTCTCGCCTGGGGTGCCGAGTCCGGGTGCAAGGACGGCTTCTGTGTCAACGCCTCCTCCTGTGGAACCTGCAGCACGGAATGCACCCCTGGCGCGGTGCGCTGTCTGGACGGCAAGGTGCAGACCTGCGCGGACCGCCCCTCCGCCACCTGTGGCACCTGGGGGGCCGAGACCGCCTGCCCTGACGGTTTCTGTGTCACCCCCACCACCTGCGGGATCTGCAACCACCTCTGTGCCGCGCTGGGAGCGAGCGAGTGCGTCGAGGGCAAGATCCGAAGCTGTGTCGCGGATTCCAAGGGTTGCCGGGCGTGGGGAGACTGGTCCCAGTGCCCGGGCGGTTCGTGCGCGTCGACCCAGGCCTGCTCCGGCTGTGCCAGTGGTTGTGCCGCCGGGGGCGTGACCGAGTGCGACCAGGGCAGGCTTCGAACCTGCCAGGCGGACGCCAAGGGTTGCCTTGTGTGGTCGTCCTGGACAGCGTGCCCCGATGGCTTCTGCTCCTCCAACACCTGTGGCACCTGCAACCAGGGCTGCTCGCCTGCGGGCGCCTCGTCGTGCGCCAGCGGGAGGCTGAAGACGTGCGTCGAGGACGGCAACGGCTGTCGCAGTTGGTCGAGCGAGGAGGCGTGCGCCGACGGCTTCTGTGCCACCGCCACGGCCTGCGGCACCTGTACCCAGGGCTGCTCGACTGGGGGCGCCACGTCCTGCGCCAGCGGCAAGCTGAAGACGTGCGTTGCGGACGGCAATGGCTGCCGCGGCTGGTCGAGCGAGACACCCTGTGCCGACGGCTTCTGCTCCTCTGCGACGGCCTGCGGCACCTGCAGCCACGGCTGCCCGGTCCTCGGCGTGTCCCAGTGTCTCGAAGGGCAGCTCCGCACCTGCGAGTCAGACGCCGACGGATGTCGCCGCTGGAGCAACTCCACCGCGTGCCCCCAAGCCAACTGCTCGAGCCCGACGGCCTGCGGCCCAAGACCGGTCCTCGTCATCTCCGAGATCCGCTACGACTCCACCGGAAGTCCAGACGTCGAGAGCTTCGTCGAAATCCACGGGGCACCGGGGACCTCGCTCGCCGGGCTCGTGCTGGTGGGGGTCAACGGCAACGGCGGCGTCGACTACAACGCCATCGCGCTCACGGGCGCCATCCCTGCCTCCGGCTACTTCCTGATCGTCCACCCGAGTGGAACGCTGGCGACGGTTGCCAATCAGGTCGCGAGCAACGTCGATTTCCAGAACGGCCCTGACAGCGTTCAAATCCGGCAGGGGACGACAGTCATCGATGCGGTCGGCTACGGCAGCTTCGCGGGCGCGGTCTTCGGCGGCGAGGGCAACCCCACCGTGGCGACTCCCGTGAACTGGAGCCTTTCGCGCGACTCCAGCAACCGGGACACCAACGACAATTCTGTCGACTTCTCGCTGGTCGAAACGCCGACCCCCGGTCGCGGACCCGACACCTCCGACGCGGGCGTGCCAATGCACGATGCGGGCGCACCGGGTCTCGACGCAGCCGCACCGGGTCTCGACGCAGCCGCACCGGGTCTCGACGCAGCCGCACCGGGTCTC
>CAZAIE010001064.1:0-3005 GCA_964485035.1 uncultured Myxococcaceae bacterium
CGCAGACCACGCCGCGGTGCTTCATGCGCTTGTACTTGCCGCAGTTGCACTCGTAGTCCTTCACCGGCCCGAAGATCTTCGCGCAGAAGAGCCCGTCCCGCTCCGGCTTGAAGGTGCGGTAGTTGATGGTCTCCGGCTTCTTCACCTCGCCGTGCGACCACTGGCGGATCTTGTCGGGGGAAGCGAGCGAGATGCGGATGGCAGAGAACGACAGCGGATCCTTCGGCTTCTCGAAGAAATTGAAGATGTCCTTCACGAGGCTCTCCTCACAGTCGAAAGCTTGCTAGCAGCGGGCGGGGCGACACACGCCCCGCCCTTGGATGGATCCCCTGCGGACTACGCCATCACGGACTTCTTCACGGGCTCGGTGGGCGCCGCGGCCTCACCCTCGTTGCTCGGCACCGCCTCGAGCAGCTCCACGTCGAGCGCGAGCGACTGCAGTTCCTTGATGAGCACGTTGAAGCTCTCGGGGAGCCCGCTCTCCAGGACGTTGTCGCCCTTGACGATGGCCTCGTACATGCGGGTACGGCCGACCACGTCGTCGCTCTTGACGGTGAGGAACTCCTGCAGCGAGTACGCCGCGCCGTAGGCCTCCATCGCCCAGACTTCCATCTCTCCAAGGCGCTGGCCGCCGAACTGGGCCTTGCCGCCGAGGGGCTGCTGGGTGACCAGCGAGTAGGGCCCGATGCTCCGCGCGTGGATCTTCTCGTCGACCAGGTGGTGCAGCTTGAGCATGTACATCACGCCCACGGTCACGTCCTGGTCGAACGGCTCACCGCTGCGGCCGTCGAAGAGGATCTGCTGGCCGGACAGCGGCTGGCTGCCCATGTCGAGCAGTTGGTCGATCTCGCGCTCGCGCGCACCGTCGAACACCGGGGTGGCGACGTGGACGCCCTTGTGCAGGCGGCGGCAGAGGCTGACGACGTCCGCGTCCTTCACCGAGTCGATGAACTCGTGGAACTTCTTCTCGTCGTACAGCTTCTTCAGCTCCTTGCGCAGCGCGTCGGGGCCGAACTTCTCCTCGACGAAGCGCTCGAGCTGCTCGCCCAGGCTCTTGGCGGCCCAACCGAGGTGGGTCTCCAGGATCTGGCCGATGTTCATTCGGCTGGGGACGCCGAGGGGGTTCAGGACGATGTCCACCGGGCGGCCGTCCGCCATGTAGGGCATGTCCTCCTCGGGGAGGATGCGGGAGACGACGCCCTTGTTGCCGTGGCGGCCTGCCATCTTGTCGCCGACGGCCAGCTTGCGCTTGATGGCCACGTACACCTTGACCATCTTGATCACGCCGGGGGGCAGCTCATCGCCCTTCTTCAGCCGGGAGATCTTCTCGCCGAAGATGAGCTTGACCAGCTCCTTCTGCTCCTCGAAGGACTCGACGATCTTCCGGGCCTTCTCCTCGACCGTGCCGCCCACGGCGATCTCCGTCCAGTACTTGAACGGGATCTGGTCGAGCAGCTCGTCGTTGAGGACGTCGCCCTTCTTCAGCAGCTGGCGGCCCTTGTCGTCGATGAGCTTGGCGGAGACCTCCTTGCCCTTGAGCATGCCGCGGACGCGCTTGTAGGCGCTGTCCTGGAGGATCTTGATCTCGTCGTTCTGATCCTTGAGGAGCTTCGCCTCCTCCTGGCTCTCGATCTCCTTGGCGCGCTCGTCCTTGTCCACGCCCTTGCGGCTGAACACCTTGGCGTTGATGACCGTGCCGGTCACGCCCGGGGGGACGCGCAGCGAGCTGTCGCGCACGTCGCCGGCCTTCTCACCGAAGATGGCGCGCAGCAGCTTCTCTTCCGGAGAGAGCTGGGTCTCACCCTTGGGCGTGATCTTCCCGACCAGGATGTCGCCCTGCTTCACCTCGGCGCCGATACGGATGATGCCGGACTCGTCGAGGTCCTTGAGGGCCTCCTCGCCGACGTTCGGGATGTCGCGCGTGATCTCTTCCTTGCCCAGCTTGGTGTCGCGCGCGATGCACTCGAACTCCTCGATGTGGATCGAGGTGAACACATCCTCCTTGAGGATGCGCTCGTTCATGAGGATGGAGTCCTCGAAGTTGTAGCCCCGCCAGGGCATGAAGGCAACGACCACGTTCTGGCCGAGCGCGAGCTCGCCGGTCTCGGTCGCCGGCCCGTCGCCGATGACGTCGCCCTTCTTCACCCGGTCGCCCTTCTTCACGATGGGCTTCTGGTTGATGCAGGTGTTCTGGTTCGAGCGCTGGTACTTGATGAGGTTGTAGATGTCGACCTCGGACCCGACGTCCGTGGAGGCCGTGTCGGCCTTGACCACGATGCGCGCGGCGTCCACCGAGTCGACCACGCCGTCGCGGCGGGCGACGACGCAGACGCCGGAGCCGCGCGCCACGGTGGACTCGAGACCGGTGCCGACGAGAGGAGCCACCGTCCGCAGGAGCGGGACGGCCTGGCGCTGCATGTTGCTGCCCATCAGCGCGCGGTTGGCGTCGTCGTTCTCGAGGAAGGGGATGAGCGAGGCGGCCACCGAGACCAGCTGGTTCGGCGACACGTCCATCAGGTCCACGTCCTCGGCCTTCACCTGCACCGTCTCGCCGCCCTTGCGCGCGGAGACGAACGGGCCCTGGAGCATGCCCTTCTTGTCGAGGTCGGCGTTGGCCTGGGCGATGGTGTGCTTCTCCTCCTCTAGCGCGGAGTAGAAGGTCACCTCGTCGGTCATGCGACCGGCGTCCACCTTGCGGTACGGGGTCTCGACGAAGCCGTACTCGTTGACGCGGGCGTAGGTCGACAGCGAGGCGATGAGGCCGATGTTCGGGCCTTCAGGCGTCTCGATGGGGCAGATGCGGCCGTAGTGCGTGGCGTGGACGTCGCGGACCTCGAAGCCCGCACGCTCGCGTGTCAGACCGCCCGGGCCGAGCGCCGACAAGCGGCGCTTGTGGGTGATCTCGGAAAGCGGGTTCGTTTGGTCCATGAACTGCGAGAGCTGGGAGGAGCCGAAGAACTCGCGCACGGCGGCAGCCGCCGGCTTGGCGTTGATCAGATCCTGCG
>CAZAIE010001065.1:0-2998 GCA_964485035.1 uncultured Myxococcaceae bacterium
GCGCGACGCTGTGGAAGGTGCCGCCTGCGATCGCGGCGACGCCGGTCAGCCCTGGGACCTGCCCCGGCGAAGTGCGGTGGGTTGTCGTGCCGACTCCCAGCATGCCGGAGCCGTTGTTTCCCCAAGTCCAAATCGCGCCGTCGGACTTGAGCGCCACGCTGCGGGAGGAGCCGGTGGCGATCGCGGTGACGTCGCTTAGCCCCAGTACCTGCACGGGCGAGTTGCGCTGGGTCGTCGTGCCGTCTCCAACCTGCCCGTAGACGTTGTATCCCCAGGCCCAAACCGTGCCGTCGGACTTGAGCGCCATGCTGTGGTGGGCGCCGGCTGAGGCGATCGTGGCTACTCCAGTCAGCCCCGGAACCTGCACCGGCGAGTTGCGGTTGGTTGTCGTGCCGTCGCCCAGCTGGCCGAGGGAATTGTATCCCCAGGTCCAGACCGTGTCGTCGGACTTGAGCGCCACGCTGTGGTAAAAGCCGCCGGCGATTGCGGCGACGCCGCTCAGTCCTGGGACTTGCACGGGTGAGCTGCGCTGGGTTGTCGTGCCGTCTCCCAGTTGGCCAAATCCGTTGTTCCCCCAGCCCCAGACCGTGCCGTCGGACTTGAGCGCGACGCTATGGGTCATGCCGGCGGCGATCGCGGCGACGCCGCTCAGTCCCGGAACCTGCACGGGTGAGCTGCGCTGTGTTGTCGTGCCGTCTCCCAGCTGCCCGTATTCGTTGTTCCCCCAGCCCCAGACCGTGCCGTCGGACTTGAGCGCCACACTGTGGTAGGAGCCGGCGGCGATCGCGGCGACGCCGCTCATCGCCAGGACCTGCACGGGCGCGGTGCGCCGGGTCGTCGTGCCGTCGCCCAGCTGGCCGATGGAGTTGTATCCCCATGCCCAAACCGAGCCGTCGGACTTGAGCGCCACGCTGTGGTAGGCGCCGGCGGCGATCGCGGCGACGCCGCTCAGCCCAGGGACCTGTACCGGCAAGGTGCGCAGGGTCGTTGTGCCGTCGCCCAATTGCCCATGGCTGTTGTCCCCTGACGCCCAGACCGTCCCATCAGACATGACAACGAGCGTGTGGTTCTCTCCCGCAGCAATCAGCGGCATGGTGCAGGGGGCAGTCGAGCTGCAAGCGGCCATCGACGCTGGGATCGTCCCGACCGCCTGCCCCAGGGCACCTAGCTCCGCGCCTTCCTTCTTCGGCGCCCCAGCGCGCTCGCCACACCCCAGTGCCAGACCGACGAGCAGGGCGAATCCAATCCGGTCGTGACGACGGTTTCTCATGCTTCTGCTCCATGGTGGGCGGGGTGCTGCTGGACACTGTCTGACTGAGTGACTGCAGCGAGCTGGAAAACCCTACTAGAGGTGAAGTAGCCAGGACAAGCCAGCGTTGGGCGAGCTGGAGCCCGAGGTCTGGGCCAGCCTCCAAGAGCCGAGCGTCCGCACTGGTCTCGGGGCTTCGAGGTCGAGGAGAAGGAGACGCGGCGCCGAGCCCAAGGACCTCGGCTTAGGCACGCTGTCACCCGGACCTGCACAACTCGCCGAGTGTCCCCAGGTGGCTTGGTGCAGTTGGCGGCCATGTTCCCGAGACCTCCAGTCAGGCGATCCTGAGCCGACCGCTCAAGCTCGAGGCGCAGACCGCCTCCGCCGGAGGCCCCCGAGCAGCAGCAGCCCTGCCAGGCCGAGCGGTGCGGTTCCCGTCCCGCAGGAGCAGCCCCGCACCTCTGGCACGTCGGCGCCGGCATCGGGCGGCGTCGTGCCGCCCGCGTCGGACGACCCATTGCCTCCGGCATCGGAGCCGCTGGCCATCTCGGCATCGGTGGGCGTCGAGCCACCTGCGTCTTCGCGCGGGGGATGGGTCGCGTCAGGTTGGGGCGCGGCGGCGTCGGCACCGGCCGGACCTGCGTCTGGGCGCTCGACGGGGCCTACGTGGAACTCGAACGCGCCCAGATCCACCGCCGTGCCCTGGGGACGAGGTACGCCCTCCAGGTCGGCCGCAGGCGCCAGGTCCGTGCTGCCCGCGTTGATCGCCGTCGAGGTGGCGAGCAGGTGCAGGTCGTACGGCGGGGCGACGAAGTGCGCGGCCGGATCCTTGAGCTCCAGGTTGTGGTCCTGCGTCAGCCGCGTCGCCGTGAGCTGGAGGTCGGTGACCAGGTTGTTGCGCACCAAGATGTCCTCGCTCGCGCGCCCGTCCTTGTGCGGGTCGATGCGGATCCACGGCGGGCCCGGGCTGGTGGTGTTCAGGTCGATGACCGTGTTGTTGACGATGCGCACGTTGCGCGCGCCCATGAGCGTGATGCCGTGCCAGTGGTCGGTGGCGATGACGTTGTTCTCGATGACCCAGTCCACGTAGAAGCCGTCGAAGCAGCCGATGCCCTGGAGCGTGCCGCGGAAGGGCTGGTTGGGGTCCGAGTAGCCGATGAAGACGTTGCCGCGCAGCACCACGCCGCGCACCTCGCCCTTGCCCACCGCCCCGGAGGCGTCGGTGGACCAGGACTGGAAGCCGTCGTCGTGGTTGGCGTTCACGTCGTAGCAGTTCTTCACGGTGTTGAACTGGAACACCCCGTCGTCTCCGAGGCCGCGCAGGCCGTCGCCGGCGAAGTTCTCGACGACGTTGCGCTCGACCAGGGCCTTGTCGCCCGACACCGAGATCCCGAAGTTCACGTTCTTCAGGGTGTTGCCGCGCACCGTCACCCGCTCCCCGCTGACGTTGAAGCCGTTCGCCGACTTGGTGTTCCAGTCGTCCATCGTCCAGGCCGAGGTGTCCTCGACCGAGAAGAGGCGGCAGTCCTCGACAGTGATGTCGTAGGCGGGGCCGTGGTGGCCGTGGTTCTCGACCGAGACCAGGGTGGCGTTGGAGTAGGTGGCCGCGAAGGAGGGGCTCACCTCGAGGCCGCGGACGACCCAGTTCGAGGCGGAGCGCAGCTGGATGCGGGCGAGCTGCGGGCGCTGCCCGGAGGCGGCGGCCACGGTGATGGTCGAGGCGTTGTAGTAGCCCTGCACCAGGAAGTC
>CAZAIE010001066.1:0-1026 GCA_964485035.1 uncultured Myxococcaceae bacterium
CCGCCAAGCTGGGCGGGTACCTGGGCAAGCTCGACCAGTTCAAGCTGGAGCTGCGCAGCCCCATCCGCGGGGCCGCCGGCCGTGCGCTGGCCCAGGAGCTGGCGGTGGACCAGGTGCTGGCGGTCGCGGTGCAGCAGCAGGAGAAGGCGGTGCGGGTGCTGGCGGTGCGGGTGGCGGGGCTGGACGGCAAGGACCTCTCCGTGGTGGACGAGCTGATCCCCGACGACGCGGGCTTCGAGGCCGCCGTCGAGTCGGTGCTCACGCGGGCCATCACCACCCAGGCGCGGCTGGGGGCGCGGGCCGAGGCGCCGAAGTCGGGTGGCTTCTCGTGGAACATGCGCCACACCGGCTTCTTGCTGATGGGGCTCGGGGTCGGCGCCGGCGGCGCGGGGCTCGGCTGCGGGCTCAAGGCGCAGAGCGTCGCGAACGACTACCGGACGCTCCGCGACGTGCCGCAGAAGAACACCGAGGTCTGGAGCGCCCGCGAGTCGGAGGGGCGGCAGTTCGCGCTCGCTGCGGACATCGCGTACGGCGCGGCGATCGTCCTGGCCGTCACCGGGGTGGTCCTGGCCATCGTCGGCGGGGGCAGGGACGAGGAGCCGGTCCGGCCCGAGGGCCAGCCGCTCCTGGGCGCCGCTCCGCCGCTGCGGCTTTCCGACAAGAAGCAAGGGGACGAGAAGCGCAAGGCGGACGAGCGCCAGGCCGGCGAGCGGCGGCAGGCGGACGAGGACGCGAAGCGGAAGGCGGACGACGAGCGCAAGGCGGACGAGCGGCGGAAGGCGGACGAGGACGCGAAGCGGAAGGCCGACGACCAGCGCAAGGCGGACGAGGACGCCGGGCGGAAGGAGGAAGCCGACCGCAAGGCCGAGGAGAAGCGCCGGGCCGAGGACGACCGCAAGGACGCCAAGCGCAAGGCCGAGGAGGAGAAGGCGCGCAAGGCCGAGGAGCGGCGCCAGGCCGCCGAGGAGAAGAAGCACGCCGAGGAGGAGCGCAAGGCCGAGGAGAAGCGCCGGGTGGCGGAGGAGA
>CAZAIE010001066.1:1126-2986 GCA_964485035.1 uncultured Myxococcaceae bacterium
AGGAGCGCAAGGCCGAGGAGAAGCGGAAGGCCGCCGAGGAGAAGAAGCGCGCCGAAGAGGACCGGAAGGCCGACGAGAAGCGCCGGGCGGACGAGGAGAAGGAGCGCAAGGCCGAGGAGAAGCGGAAGGCCGCCGAGGAGAAGAAGCGCGCCGAGGAGGACCAGCAGACCGCGGAGGAGCGCAAGAAGGCCGAGGAGGAGCAGCGCCGGCTCGCCGACGAGAAGCGCGCGGAGGAGCAGCGGTCGGCCGAGGAGAGGCGCAAGGCCGAGGAGGCGCGGGCCGCGGAGGCGCGGGCCGCGGAGGAGAAGCGGAAGGCTGACGAGAAGCGCCGCGAGGAGGAGAAGAAGCGGCGCGAGGTGATGGGCGACGACGACCTGCGGGACGACCGATGAACGACACGAACCCGAAGCGCGCCCTGATTGCTGCCGCCGGCCTCGCCCTCGCGACCGCCGCCGGCTGCTCGCTGATGTACGAGTACGACCCCGAGGGCCAGCCCTGCAACGCGAAGAACGAGTGCCTGGAAGGCTTCGTCTGCTCGAAGACCGAGGGGTGCATCCGCCCCGATGCGGGCGCCGCTCCTGCAAAGCGCGACGCGTCGAGCGGGGCCGACGCCGACTGATCGTCTGAGTTCCGGACCCGCGGGTGCCGCGCCACACTGGCGCGGTCACCGGACCGCGCCGACCGCGGGGCGACCGGGCCCTGGCGCGCGCCGAATCCGCCCCGGTTCCGGGTGGTTGGCCGAAAAATTCACAGGGTGGCTACTGGCCGCTACATTGGTGTCGCACGCGCTGGCATCCGCCGTGCTCCAGTGCTCGGACAGACCGCCGCAAGGCCACAAGGAGGCACCTGTGAAGTTCCGCCGCGTCGCCGTGTTGATGGGGGGCTGGGGTGAGGAGCGCGAGGTCTCGATGCGCACCGGGGAGGCCGTCGCGAAGGCCCTGCAGTCCACCGGCCACGAGGTCCACCGCGTGCTCGCGGGCCCCGGCCTCGACCGCACCCTGCGCTCCCTCGACGTGGACGCGGCCTTCCTGGCCCTCCACGGCCGCATGGGCGAGGACGGCAAGGTCCAGGGCCTCCTGGAGGTGCTGGGCGTCCCCTACACCGGCTCCGGGGTGCTCGCGAGCTCGCTCGCGATGAACAAGCCGATGGCCAAGAAGGTGCTCCGGTACCACAACATCCCCACGCCCTCGAGCTACACCGTCGGCCCCGCCGACGCGGGCCGCGCGCTCGACGTCCACGGAGACATGGGCTTCCCCGCGGTGGTCAAGCCGGCGTGCAGCGGCTCCTCCTGCGGCCTCTCGGTGGTCCGCGAGGGCCTGGAGCTGGCCCCCGCGCTGCGCCAGGCCTGGCGCTTCTCCGCCGAGGCGCTGGTGGAGCGGTTCGTCCGCGGCAAGGAGGTCACCGTGGGCATCCTCGGCGACCGCGTGCTCGGCTCGTGCGAGGTGGTCGCGCCCCGAGAGGTCTTCGACTACCAGGGCAAGTACCAGGGCGGCACCCGCTACCACCTGCCCGCCCGCGTGAGCGCCACCCGCCTCGCCAACATCGAGGCGCTCGCGCTCGCGGCGCATCGGGCCCTGGGCTGCCGCGGCTACAGCCGGGTGGACCTCATCGCCTCCGACGAGGTGAACGACTTCGTCCTCGAGGTCAACACGATTCCCGGCATGACCGCGACCAGCCTCCTCCCCAAGATCGCCCGGCACGCGGGCCTGGGCTTCGAGGCGCTCGTCGAGGCGCTCCTCGACCAGGCTGCCCTCGAGGACGTCCCTCGACCCGGCTCGCTCGACGAGGCCCCCGCCCATCGCCCGCTGCGCGCGCGCGCAGGCTGACACTCCGGCTCCTACGGCCCGCCGGGCTCGTCCC
>CAZAIE010001067.1:0-2983 GCA_964485035.1 uncultured Myxococcaceae bacterium
ACCTGAACGACCTCTACCGCCGCGTCATCAACCGGAACAACCGCCTCAAGCGGCTCCAGGAGCTGAACGCGCCGGACATCATCATCCGCAACGAGAAGCGGATGCTGCAGGAGGCCGTCGACGCGCTGTTCGACAACGGCCGCCGCGGCAAGACGATCACCGGCCCCAACAAGCGCCCGCTCAAGTCCCTGAGCGACATGCTCAAGGGCAAGCAGGGCCGCTTCCGGCAGAACCTGCTCGGCAAGCGCGTCGACTACTCCGGCCGCTCGGTCATCGTCGTTGGTCCCGAGCTCAAGCTGCACCAGTGCGGCCTGCCGAAGATCATGGCGCTCGAGCTGTTCAAGCCGTTCATCTACAACAAGCTCGAGGAGAAGGGGTACGTCACCACCATCAAGAGCGCGAAGAAGATGGTGGAGAAGGAGCGCCCCGAGGTCTGGGACATCCTCGAGGACGTCATCCGCGAGCACCCGGTGCTGCTGAACCGCGCCCCCACGCTCCACCGCTTGGGCATCCAGGCGTTCGAGCCGGTGCTCATCGAAGGCAAGGCCATCCAGCTCCACCCGCTGGTCTGCGCTGCCTTCAACGCCGACTTCGACGGCGACCAGATGGCCGTGCACGTGCCGCTCTCCATCGAGGCGCAACTCGAGGCGCGCACGCTGATGATGTCGACGAACAACATCCTCAGCCCCGCGCACGGCAAGCCGATCATCGTGCCGACGCAGGACATCGTCCTCGGCATGTACTACATGACCCGTCCCCGCGAGTTCGCGAAGGGCGAGGGCAAGGTCTTCGCGTCCACCTCCGAGGTCCGTGCGGCGTACGACCACGGTGAGATCGACCTGCAGGCGCGCATCGTCTGCCGCGTCGACGGCCAGCGCAAGGAGACCACCACGGGCCGCGTCCTCCTCTCCGAGATCGTCCCGAAGCAGATCGGCTTCGACGCGGTCAACAAGGTGATGGACAAGAAGCAGCTCGGTAACCTCATCGACACCTGCTACCGGCTCTGCGGCGAGAAGGAGACGGTGCTCCTCGCCGACCGCGTGCGCACGCTGGGCTACAACAACGCGACCCGCGCCGGCATCTCCATCAGCATCAAGCACATGCTGATCCCGAGGAAGAAGCAGGACTTCCTCGATGGCGCCACCAAGGACGTCCAGGAGATCGAGAACCAGTACCTCGAGGGTCTCATCACCGACGGCGAGCGCTACAACAAGGTCATCGATATCTGGGCCGAGGTCACCGAGCGCGTCGCCAAGGAGATGATGGGCGAGATCGGCACCGAGGTCGCGGAGGGCGTGAACGTCAAGACGGGCAAGCCCGAGAGCCGCAACCAGCCGTCCTTCAACCCCATCTACATCATGGCCGACTCGGGCGCCCGTGGTAGCGCCCAGCAGATCCGCCAGCTGGCGGGCATGCGCGGCCTGATGGCCAAGCCCTCGGGCGAAATCATCGAGACGCCCATCACGGCGAACTTCCGTGAGGGCCTCACCGTGCTGCAGTACTTCATCTCCACGCACGGCGCGCGCAAGGGCTTGGCCGACACCGCGCTCAAGACCGCGAACTCGGGTTACCTGACCCGCCGCCTGGTCGACGTGGCGCAGGACGCCATCATCACCGAGTACGACTGCGGCACGCTGGACGGCCTGGAACTCGGCGCGCTCATCGAGGGCGGCGAGATCATCGAGCCGATGGGCGAGCGCATCCTGGGCCGCGTGGCCTTGGAGGACGTGATCGACCCGAACACGGGCGAGCTGCTCGTGGCGGCCAACGAGGAGATCGACGAGGCGAAGGTCTCGCGCATCGAGCAGACGGCCATCGACCGCGTGAAGATCCGCTCCGTGTTGACCTGCAAGGCGCCGCGCGGCGTCTGCGTGGAGTGCTACGGCCGTGACTTGGCCCGCGGCCGCCGCGTCAACCTCGGCGAGGCGGTCGGCGTCATCGCCGCCCAGTCCATCGGCGAGCCCGGTACGCAGCTGACCATGCGTACCTTCCACATCGGTGGCACGGCGACCCGGCGCGCGGAGCAGAGCTCGCTGGAGAACCGCAACCCCGGTCTGGTGAAGTTCCAGAACCTGAACGTCGCCAAGCGGAAGGACGGCGTCCAGGTGGCGATGAACCGCAACGGCGAGATCGTCATCAGCGACGAGGCCGGGCGCGAGCGCGAGAAGTACCAGGTGGTCTACGGCGCCCACATCCTGGTGAAGGAAGGCCAGAAGGTGGAGCCCTCGACGATGCTGGCCGAGTGGGACCCCTTCACCGTGCCCATCCTCAGCGAGGTGCCGGGCATCGTGAAGTACGGCGACGTCATCGACGGCGTCACCATGAGCGAGGTGCTCAACGAGGTCACCGGTCTGGCCAGCAAGGTGATCATCGAGGCCAAGGACCCGGATGCCCGCCCGCGCGTGTCCATCAAGGACGAGAAGGGGCAGACGAAGAACCTCGCCAACTCCGACCAGCCCGCGCGCTACATGCTGCCCGTAGGCGCGAACATCAAGGTTGCGGAAGGCGAGGACGTGGACTCCGGTACCGTGCTGGCGAACATCCCGCGCGAGACCACCAAGACCAAGGACATCACCGGTGGTCTCCCCCGCGTCGCCGAGCTCTTCGAGGCCCGCAAGCCGAAGGAGTACGCGGTCATCTCCGAGATCGACGGCATCGTCAGCTTCGGCAAGGACACCAAGGGCAAGCGGAAGCTCATCATCACCCCGGAGATCGACGGGAAGGCCCGCGGCGACCTCGCGAAGGAGTACCTGATCGGCAAGGGCAAGCACATCAGCGTGCACCAGAACGATCGGGTGAAGGCCGGCGAGGCCTTGATGGACGGCGCTGCCAACCCGCACGACATCCTGGCGGTGAAGGGCGAGAAGGAGCTGGCGCGCTACCTGGTCGACGAAATCCAGGAGGTCTACCGACTCCAGGGCGTCAAGATCAACGACAAGCATATCGAGACCATTGTCAGGCAGATGCTGCGCCGGGTAAGGAT
>CAZAIE010001068.1:0-2976 GCA_964485035.1 uncultured Myxococcaceae bacterium
CCATGAAGCGGTCCCGTCCCCCCGCCCCGGCCCCCGTGGCCCTCGGCGACGTGCGCGCGGTGGTGGTCTTCGCGGACGAGCCGAGGGGCCTCGCCGACTGGTACCTGCGCGCGGTCGACGCCAAGGAGGTCTTCTCCTCTCCGGGCTTCATTGGGCTGTCCCTGGGCCGCGCGACGCTGTTCGTCCAGCGCACGGGTGAGGGACATCGGCCGGGACTTGGTGGCGTCCGCCCGCACTTCACGGTCCCGGACTGCGCCGAGGCGTTCGAGCGGCTGGTCGCGGCCGGGGCCACGCCGATCCTGCATCCCGCGGACGCGGGCGAGGAGATCGTCGCCGCGGTGCAGGACCCGGCCGGCAACCCCCTCGGCCTGCTGGCCTTCAAGAGGTAGCCATGGTGAACGATCCCGGCGACGACGACGAGGACGGAGCTGAGCTGCCGGAGGCGGTCGAGGTCCCGCTCGACGGCGTCCTGGACCTGCACCTGTTCGCCCCGCGCGACATCCCCGACGTGGTCGCGACCTACCTCGAGGAGTGCCAGCGCGCTGGCGTGCTCTCGGTCCGGGTCATCCACGGCAAGGGGACCGGTTTCCAGCGGGGGGTGGTGGCGAAGGTGCTCGAGGCGCACCCGGCGGTGGCGCGCTTTCGGACCGCGGACGAGCGGGCGGGCGGCTGGGGAGCGACGCTGGTGGAGCTGCGGCCGCGGGGCCCCGCCTGATGGTTTGAGGCCAAACGCCACCGGTCTGGGTAGAATCCCGGCACCGTGTCCGACACCCCCACGCACCTGAGGCCGCCCGCCGAGACCGACCTGCAGCTCATCGCCGAGGCCGCCATCGCCTTCCTGGAGGTGCCCGACGAGGCGGACCTCTTCGCGCTGGTGGGCAACTTCGTCCAGCGGGTGGTGGGGCCCGACGCGCTGATCTCGGTGAGCGACTACGACCCGCGTGGCCGCGACTTCAAGCCCAAGGCCATGCTGGGCTTCGGCGCGACCGCCGAGCGGATGATGGGGCTGCTCGGCAAGAGCCTCTCGGGGCTCGCCGGCGACTATCCCGTCGCGGTGAAGCAGGCCATGGCCTCGGGGCGCATCACCCACGTCCCCGGGGGCGTCGTCGAGCTCGCCTCGGGGGTGGTGCCCGAGGCGGTGTGCAGGCAGGCGGAGCGCCTGTTCGGGCTGCACGCGGTCCACGTCATCGGCTTCGTGAAGGCGGAGCAGGTCCTGGGAGGCATCTGCATCATCGCCCGTCGCCCGGAGCTGCCGCTGAGGGCGGAGACGGTGGAGACCCTGGTGCGGCTGGCGAGCGTGGCGCTGGAGCGGCGGCGGGCGCAACAGGAGCAGGCCCAGCTCTCCCGGCAGCTCGGACAGGCGCAGAAGCTGGAGGCGGTGGGGCAGCTCGCCGGCGGCGTCGCGCACGACTTCAACAACCTGCTCACCGGGATCATCGGCAACGCGGACGCGGCGCTGCAGGACCTCCCCCGCGACCACGTGTGCCGGGAGGACCTGGAGGAGGTGGTGGCGCTCGGGCGGCGGGCCGCGGCGCTCACCCAGCGGCTCCTGGCCTTCAGCCGCAACAAGCCCGGGGCCCTGCGCCCGTGCGACCTGAACCGGCAGGTGAGCGGCCTGTGCGACCTGCTCCCGCGCGTGCTGGGCGAGGTGGTGACCATCCGGCAGCAGCTCGACAAGGGGCTCCCGCCGGTGCTGCTCGACCCGGTGCTGCTGGAGCAGGTGGTGCTGAACCTCGCGGTGAACGCGCGCGACGCGATGCCCGGAGGCGGCACGCTCACGCTCACCACGCGCCGGGGCGCCGACCCGGCCGAGGTGGTCCTCGAGGTCGCGGACACCGGCACGGGCATGGACGAGGCGACCCGCGCGCGCATCTTCGAGCCCTTCTTCACCACCAAGGCGGAGGGCAAGGGCACGGGGCTGGGGCTGGCCATCGTGTACAACGCGCTGCGCCAGCTCGAGGGGCGCGTGGAGGTGCACTCGGTGGTGGGCCAGGGGACGCGGTTCGTGGTGTCCCTGCGCGCGGACGAGCACGCCGAACCGGCGGTGGAGACGACCTCGGGCCTCGACGCCCCACGCGGCTCGGAGACCATCCTGGTGGTGGAGGACGAGCCCTCGGTGCGGGCCATCGAGGAGCGGGTGCTGGCGCGGCTGGGCTACCAGGTCATCGCCGTGGGCGACGGGGAGACGGCGCTGGAGGTGGTGCGGCAGCGCGGCAGCACCATCCCGCTGCTGCTCACCGACGTGGTGATGCCCAAGATGACCGGGACGGAGCTGGCGCAGCACGTGCGCGCGCTGGTGCCCGCCATCCGGGTGCTCTTCGTCTCCGGCTACAACGACCACTTCACCACCGGGACGCCGCTGGGGCCGGGCGAGGACCTGCTGGCGAAGCCGTTCCGGCCGGCCGAGCTGGGACTGAGGGTGAGGGCGCTGCTCGACGGCGGGCGCTGACGTCCGTCAGACGAACGAAGCCACAGGACACCACGCAGGACACCACGCGTGATGTCGAGAAGCATCCGCCTTCACCGATGCCCTCACAACGTGCATCAAGACCGCGCCGGGGCGAGAAGCGTCGCTGGACCTCTCGTAGGTCACCGCCCTGGACTTCCTCGCTTCGCTTCCGCCAAGTGATCGGCCGGCCGCTCCGTCTCCTCTCGTCTCGTCCGTCCCGCAAGGTTCCTCTCGCACGCCTACTCCCCCAGCAACTCCGGGCCTCCGACGACCACCCTCCCCGCCTCCACTCGCACCACCCGCTCGGCCAGACTGCGTGCCTCCCCGCGATCGTGCGTGACGTGGAGCAGCGGGACCCCCAGCGCGCGCGCCTGCTCCGCGACCTCGCTCGCCAGCTCGACCCGCAGCGCCGAGTCGAGCGCGCTGAACGGCTCGTCGAGGAGGACCAGCCGCGGCTCGCGCGCGAAGGCCCGCGCCAGCGCCACCCGCTGGCTCTCTCCGCCCGAGAGCGACCCCGGCCGCCGCCC
>CAZAIE010001069.1:0-2975 GCA_964485035.1 uncultured Myxococcaceae bacterium
GGGCGTCGTCGTCGAGCAGCGCCTCTTCCAGCACCTCCTCGACGTAGGCGTCCAAGGCCGGCTCGGGAAGCGTGTCCGTCGCGAGCCCCGCCTCGAACTCCGTCAGCAGCACCGGGCGGATCCGCTGGCGCGGCTGGGCGAGGTCCAGCATCGCCCACAGCTCGAAGGCCAGCGTATCGGCCGTCTCCAGCACCCGCTCGTCGTCTCCAGCGGCGGCGCGCACCGCCTCGGCCAGCTCGGGCTGGGTGTTCTCGTAGCGGTGCAGGAGCCGCTCGCTCTCGCGGGGCGGCAGGTCGATCACGTGCTTCCAGGCGGCCTCGACGAACTCGGGGGTCAGCACGCCGGAGAGGGGCGCCGGCGCGGGGGCACGCTCCTTCGCGCCGCGCGGCTTGCCCTGGGGCTCCACCGGCCCTCCGGCGACGACGAGGTCCCAGAGTCCGAAGAGGTTCGAGTACAGGCGTCGGGCCTCCGCGGGGGTCGAGAAGCGCGGCTCCTCGTCGAACAGCTCCAGGAACGCCTCGTCGGGCCCCATCCCCGCATCGTGGGCCTGGCGCAGCAGATCGAGCACCTCGTCGACGCTCGCTCCCGCGCCTGCCGAGGAGAGCAGCTTGGCGAACGGACCGGGCCCCTCGTACGTGCGCGCCAGCGCGGTTCCTTCGTCGCCCCCCTCCGCCTTGCCCTTGCCTCGTCGAGCCATGCCCGCACCTCGTCGCTGGCCGCGCCGCGGCCTGCCTGGAAAAGGTCGGGGATTATCGGACAACGGCCCGCGGGCGACCAGCAGATCAGCCCAGCGACTTGGCCAGCGCGGCGCGGGTCATGGGACCGAAGAAGCCCGTGGGCGGCACGCCGTGGGAGGACTGGAAGCGGCGCACCGCCTCCTCCGTCCTCGGCCCGAAGGTCCCGGGGCTGGTGTGGTAGTCGCTCGAGGACAGGCAGCCCAGCCCCACCAGCAGTCGCTGCAGCGCCTTCACCTCGGGGCCCTTGGCTCCCAGCTCCAGGTCGCACGCGGGCACCGACGACGCGGAGGTCGGGAGCGAGCGCTGCGCCGGACGGGCGGCGGGCTTGGGCGTCTCGGGCCTGGACTGCGTGGGCTTCGCCCGCTCGCTCCGGACGGAGGTGCGAGGCACGCGTTCCGACGACTTCGTTCCGACCCGGCCGACCATGGTTCACCTCGGGAGCACTGGTCCTACAATGCGGGGAAGGCTGGGCGCCAGCCCTTGTCGCGCCCGAGCCGACCCTCTCCAGATTCCGCCGTCTTCCTGGACACTTGGCACCAACCAAGCGGTCAGACCGGGAACACCCGGGCGTCGGTGGGGCTCACGAAGACCGCGGCGCCCTCGCACAGCCCGAGTTCGCGCTGCCGCTCCTGGCTCAGCTCCACCCGGACCGGGTCGCCCCACTCGGCGACGAGATCGACCTTCACCGTGGGGCCTGCGGCGTTGACGCGGACCACCCGGGCCCGGAACTCACGCTCCCCGCCCGCCTCGTGCGCGAGGTGGAGCTGGTGCGGCCGGACGTAGAGCGACGCCCGGTCGCCTCCGCCCGGCGGAGCGTCGAAGCGCATCCCCTCGACCTCGACGCGGCCGTCGTGGATGCGCCCGTGGAAGAGGTTCACGTCGCCCAGGAAGTCGCAGACGAACGCGTTCGCCGGGTGCGCGTAGATTTCGACGGGAGTGCCCACCTGCTCGATGCGCCCGCGATCCATCACCACCACGCGGTCGGCCGCCTCCAGCGCCTCCTCTTGATCGTGGGTGACGAAGAGGCTGGTCACGCCCAGGTCGTCGTGCAGCCGCCTCAGGAAGCGCCGCAGCTCCTTGCGGACGCGGGCGTCGAGGGCCCCGAAGGGCTCGTCGAGCAGGAGAACCTGCGGCTCGACCGCCAGGGCCCGCGCCAGCGCCACCCGCTGCCGCTGACCGCCGGAGAGGCCGGAGGGCAGCCGGTCGGCCAGCGCTTCGAGCTGGACCAGGGCCAGCAGCCGGCCGACCCGCGCGCGCAGCTCCGGCTCGGCGGGGCGCGTCGCGCGCGGGCGCACGCGCAGGCCGAAGGCGACGTTCTCGAAGACCGTGAGGTGGCGGAACAGCGCGTAGTGCTGGAAGACGAAGCCCACGCGCCGCGCCGCTGCCGGCCGCGCCGTCGCGTCCTGCCCACCCAGGTGGACGGTCCCCTCGTCGGGGACCTCCAGGCCGGCGATGAGCCGCAGCAGCGTGGTCTTGCCCGACCCCGACGGCCCGAGCAGGGCCACCAGCTCGCCCGGCTGGACCTCCAGAGTCACCCCGTCCACGGCGGTGAAAGCGCCGAAGCGCTTGACCACCCCTCGCACCCCGATGCTCATGCGACCCCCGTGGACCTGCGCCGGCGCTCGACCAGCAGCCGCACGCCCAGCGTGGCGAGGGCGGCCGAGGCGAGCACCGAGGCGACGGAGAACGCCGCCGCGAACGCGTACTCGTTGAAGAGGATCTCCACGTGCAGCGGCGCGGTGGTGGTCTCGCCGCGGATGTGCCCGGAGACCACCGACACCGCCCCGAACTCGCCGATGGCCCGCGCGTTCAGCAGCACCACGCCGTAGAGCAGCGCCCAGCGCACGTTGGGGAGGGTGATGCGGAAGAAGACCTGGAGGCCACTTGCGCCCAGGGCCAGCGCCGCCTGCTCCTCCTCGCTGCCCTGCTCCTGGAGCGCAGGCAGCACCTCGCGCGCCACGTAGGGCACGGTGACGAACAGCGTCGCCAGCAGGATCCCCGGGACCGCGAAGATCACCTGCACGCCGTGCGCTTGGAGGAACGGGCCGGCGATCCCCTGGGCGCCGAAGAGGAGCACGAAGACCAGGCCCGCGACGACCGGGGACACCGCCAGCGGCAGATCCAACAGCGCGAGCAGGAGCCCCCGGCCCCGGAACTCGAACCGCGCGAGCGCCCAGGCCGCAGCCAGCCCGAAGAGCGTGTTCAGCGGCACCGCCACCAGCGCGGTCAGCGCCGTCA
>CAZAIE010001070.1:0-2970 GCA_964485035.1 uncultured Myxococcaceae bacterium
TGCGCGAGGCGTTCGGCGCAGCGCTCACTCCTCGTGCCCCCCCGGACCTCGTCCTCTCCACCGGCGGCGTCTCGGTGGGCGAGAAGGACCTGGTCCCGGCGGCGATGAAGGCGCTGGGCGCCCGAGCGCTCTTCCACGGGGTGGCGATGAAGCCCGGCAAGCCGGTGCTCGCGGCCGAACTCGGGGGCCGCCTGGTGCTGGGCCTTCCCGGGAGCCCGTCGGCGTGCCTGGTGGCGTTCGAGGTCCTGGCCCGCCCGGCGGTGCTCGCGCTCTCGGGCGCTGCGCGGGTCGAGCGGCGCCGTCTCAGCCTCCCGCTTGCGATCGCCCTCGACGGCCGTCCCGGGCGGACGCGGTTCCACTGGGCGAGGCTGACCGACGGCGGCGAGGTGGAGCCGCTGGGAAGGGACACCGCCCAGCTGCGCGGACCTTCCCTGGCGGACGTGCTGCTCCAGGTGCCGGCCGGAGCCGGCTCGCTCGAGGCCGGGGCTCAGGTCGACGCCTGGCTGCTCGAGGAGGCGGCGCCGTGAGTCGCGGGATGACCCCGGTCCTGGCCTTCGTGGGCCACAGCGACTCGGGCAAGACGCAGCTCCTGGTCCGCCTCGCGCACGTGCTCACCCGCCGGGGGCTCCGGGTCGGCTGCCTGAAGCACTCCCACCACACGACCCTCGACCAGCCGGGCTCCGACTCGGCCCTGCTCCGCCAGGCGGGGATGGAGCGGGTCGCGGTGTGGGGCGGGCGCGAGCTGGCGCTGTTCGCTCCCGCGCCGCGGTCGCTCGCCGACGTGGCGCCGCTGTTTTCGGGGATGGACCTGGTGCTGGCCGAGGGGTTCAAGAGTGGTCCTTTGCCCAAGGTCGAGGTGCACCGGCCCGGGCGCCGGTACCTGTGCCGGGACGATCGCTCGGTCGTGGCCGTGGTCTCCGGCACGCGGCCCCCCCGAGGAGAGTGGTTCACGCCGGACGAGGTCGAGCGGCTGGCGGATTTGGTGGAGGGGATGGCGCGCGGAGGCAGGAAACGTCGAGTAGCGAAAAACACCGAGTGATCCTTGAAGGTGGGGTGGGCTGGGGTGGACTGCTGGTAGGCGTTTTGTTAGCAACGATCCGCGACACACAGTCCAATCCGCGCCGCGGTGAGCCCTGGCTTCGCCTCTGCGCCCCGTCCGCGGACGGTCCCGGCAATCCGTCCGCATGGGTTCAGGCCGATCGGATGAGGCACCTTGCGACACTGCTTCCCTGCCTGCTGCTGGCGCTCTCTGCCCGCGCAGAGGAGGCGCCTGCTGCTGCGGATGCGGGATGGGTCAAGGTCCCGGGAGGCACGAGCGTCAAGCTGGGAGGGGAGACGGCCTCCTGCCTGGAGTGCCACGCCGAGGAGGGCATGGCCATCACCCTCAAGAGCGGGGAGGAGCTGAACCTCACGGTCGATCCCGCGGTCCTCGCCGGCTCCACGCATGCGCACCACGGATGCGCCGACTGCCACATCGAGCTGAAGGGGACGGAGGGCGGACACCCGAAGAAGCGGCTGGGCAGCGCCCGCGACTTCACCGTCGAGTACTCCAAGAGTTGCGCGGCCTGCCACGTGGAGACCGGCAAGAAGATGCAGGACGGGGTCCATGCGCGCGCGCAGGCAGCGGGGAACGCGAAGGCGGCGGTCTGCGCGGACTGCCACGGCGGCCACGCGGCCCGTCGTCCCGACAAGCTGAGCATCGAGAAGACCTGCGCCCGCTGCCACCCGGCGGTCGCCGAGGCCTTCGTGAAGAGCGTCCACGGCGCCGGCCTCTACGCCGGCAACCCCGACGTCCCCTCCTGCACCAACTGCCACGCCTCCCACGAGATCCAGCGGACCCGGGACCCGCGGTGGCGCTCCGGCCAGCCCGAGACCTGCGGCGGGTGCCACGCCGACGAGAAGCTGATGAAGAAGTACCGGCTCTCGCCCAACGTGCTGAAGACCTACCTCGCAGACTTCCACGGGACCACGGTCTCGCTCCTGCGCGGGACCGAGACGCCCCCGGTCACCGCGCTGTGCAGCGACTGCCACGGGGTCCACGACATCGCCAGGACGCACGACCCCGACTCCAAGGTGCTCGCCGGGAACCTGGTGCGGACCTGCCAGAAGTGCCACCCCGACGCCAACGACTCGTTCCCCAGGAGCTGGCTCTCGCACTACGAGCCGACCTGGGAGAAGGCCCCGCTCGTGTTCGCGGTGGACACCTTCTACAAGGTGCTCATCCCCTTCATGATGGCCGGCCTCTTCCTGCAGATGGGGCTCCACTTCCGCAAGGCGAGGAAGCACCGATGAGCGACCTCATCCAGCGGTTCGACAAGTGGACGCGGGTGCAGCACACGCTGGGGATGGTGGTCTTCACCGTGCTGGTGGTGACCGGCCTGCCCCAGAAGTTCAGCGACGCGGCGTGGGCCCGCGCGGTGCTGGGGTTCTTCGGCGGGGTGAACCTCGCGCGCTACTTTCACCGTGCCGCCGGGGTGGCCTTCGCCGTGCTGGTGCTCGTGCATTTCGGGAAGGCGGCCTGGGGCCTGCTCGGTCGCAGGGTGGACCTGAGCATGGTCTTCACGCGCAAGGACCTGCTCGACGCGAGGCTGGCCCTGCGCCACCAGCTGGGCCTCACCTCCGAACACCCGCGCTACGACCGCTTCGAGTACAAGCAGAAGTTCGAGTACTGGGGGCTGGTCCTGGGCGGGATGATCATGATCGTCACCGGCCTCATCCTCATGTACCCGACCTGGGCCACGCGGATCATGCCTGGCGACTTCATCCCCATGTCCAAGGTGGCGCACGGCAACGAGGCGGTGATGGCCACCCTGGTCATCGTCTTCTGGCACATGTACAACGCCCACCTCTCGCCAGAGGTGTTCCCCCTTGATCGGAGCATCTTCACCGGGACCATCAGCCGCGAGCGGATGGAGCACGAGCACCCGGTCGAGCTGGCCCGCCTCGAGGCCCAGGCGACGCCCGCTGCCC
>CAZAIE010001071.1:0-2964 GCA_964485035.1 uncultured Myxococcaceae bacterium
CCCTCGAGCAGGCCCGCGCGGCCGTGCTCGACGTCCTGGCCACGCGGGACGAGGCGCTCGACACGGTGAGCCACCTGCGCGAGCCGACCCTCGAGGTGGGCGCGACCGACCGCGAGAAGTTCATGCGCGCGGCCGAAGCGGCCATCCTCCACCGCGCCGGGTGCCAGCGCCTGGTCGCCACCGCGGCGAAGACCGAGGACGGCAAGACCCTGGCCGACGTCGCCGCCACCGACCCGAGCGGCCTCCGCGGCTTCTCGCTGGTCGACCTGGCGCGCGAGTGCCTGGAGCGGTCGGGCGTGAAGACCCGCGGCATGCGGCCCACGCGCGTGGTCGAGGCCGCGCTCTCCCACCGCTCCAGCGGGATGGCCACCACCTCCGACTTCGCGGTCCTGCTCGAGGGCGCGCTCAACAAGGTGCTCCTGGCGAGCTACGCCACGCAGCCGACGACCTGGCAGAAGTTCGCCGGGCGCAAGACGGTCACCGACTTCCGGGAGCACAAGTTCTACAGGAACGGCTCCTTCGGGACGCTCGACAAGGTGAACGAGGCCGGCGAGTTCAAGAACAAGGCGATCCCCGACGGCGAGCGCTCGACCCTCCAGGCCTCCACCAAGGGCAACATCATCGCGATCAGCAGGCAGACGCTGGTCAACGACGACCTGGGCGCCTTCAACGACCTGGCCCAGCGGTTCGGGGCGATGGCCGCCCGCTCGATCGAGCTCGACGTCTACGCGCTCCTCCTCGAGAACGGCGGACTCGGCCCGACCTTCGGCGCCGCCCCGCTCTTCGACGCCACGCACGGCAACGTGGGCACGGGCGCGGCGCTCTCCGTCGAGTCCATCGATGCGGACGCGCAGCTCCTCGGCGAGCAGAAGGACCCGAGCGGCAACGACTTCCTGGACCTCCGCCCCGCGGTGCTCCTGGTTCCGCGAGCCCTCGAGGGCTCGGCGAAGGTGATCAACGGGGCGGAGTACGACCCCGACACCTCCGGCAAGCTGCAGCGGCCCAACATGGTGCGCGGCCTCTTCCGGGAGATCGTGGGCACGCCCCGGCTCACCGGCACCCGCAGGTACCTTTTTAGCGACCCGACGATTGCCCCCGCGCTCGCGGTGGCCTTCCTCGAGGGCGAGGAGGCGCCGGTCTTCGCGACGCGCGAGGGCTGGCGGGTGGACGGGACCGAGATGAAGCTGCGCCAGGACTACGGCGTCGGCGCGGTGGACTACCGCGGCGCCGTCACCAACGCGGGCGTGGCCGAGGGCGGCTGAGCAAGCTCGGTCGCGCGGCCCGACCGCGGCGAGAGGATTCGTCTCCCACCTCGCCGCATCCGCCAACATGGGGGCGGAGGCCGCACTTTCCTTCCCTCATCACTACCGGAGAACCAATGGACCACGAGCAGGCCCAAGACGAGGTTGCTTCGCCGCTGCCGGAACCGGCAGGCGAGCCCCTTCTCGAGGGCGAAGAGGAGTTCCGCGCCAATGCCCGGGTGGGCGCGGCGCGGCTCACCCCCACGCCTCCGCCGGGGAAGGAGTAGCCATGCACCGCACGGACGCAGAGGGTCACGTCGGAAACCAGTTCAGCGACGGGGATCGGTTGCTCGGCATCCCGGGCACGGTCGTTGACGCGGCGTGGCTGAACGCGGTGCAGGAGGAGATCTGCAACCTGCTGACCCAGCGCGGCGTGGTGCTCGCCAAGGGGACGAACACCCAGCTCCGCGACGCCATGAAGCCAGCCCTGGCGGCGGCCTGGGGCACCGTGCGCTCGCTCGGCGGGACCCTCACGGTGCTGGACTCGAGCGGTATCGAGTCCGTCTCGGTGCTCGGCTCTCCGCAGCGCGGGATCTCGGTCGCGTTCCCGGCTGGCCGCATGGCCGATGGCAACTACTGCGTGGTGGCGACGCCCCGCGTGTCCGGGACCCTGGGGCTGTCTCTCCGCTACGCCAGCCCCGCGGTTGGCGGCTTCGACCTCCTGGCGGTCGACCACCTGGGCGACCCCGTCAACATCTCCGCCCAGGACGTCACCTTCTCCTTCATCGTCTTCGGGGCCCGCCCGTAGAAAGCTTCGCCGCCCTCCACACCGTCCCCACGGCGTAGCGGCGAGGGTCGCGCGTCCGACCCGGCTCCCTTCCCGCAACCGAGCCAGAGCCCGAGGCAAGACGCTCCGAAGTCCCGCCCCTCATCCCTCCGAGGGGCGGGGCTTCGTGCATCGCGAGCAGTCGCGCCCGCTCCGCGTCGGTCAGGCGTGCCTTGGCAGGTGGCCGATCATCTGATCGGCCACCCGGTTGCACCTTCCCGTCTGGACCGCGCTGCTGCTGGGAGATCTGCTCCTTCGCCTTGGCGGACCGCTCCGCGTCGGCGCGCGTAAGACCGCCTCGGGCGAGTACTTGGCCACCTCAGCGATGCGCGAGGCGGTCTTGCGCGCGGCCTCGGCCCGGTGGTCGCGCGCGGGCTCCTCGGGCTCGTCCTCCTCGTCCGCCAACTGGGACATGGCGTAGGCGTCGGAGCCCATGTCGTCGATGTCGCCGGGCTGGAGGCCGAAGCCCAGCTCCGCCTCACGTGAGGCGGAGCTGGATAGAGTCCCATCGGGCTTTCGCGGCCTCGCCTTCGCCGCCTCGCTCAGCGCCTGCCTCTTCTGCTTCTCGGCCTTCTTCTTCTCCGCCTCCCACTCGTCGCTCCCGGCCAGCATCTGCTCGGCGATGAGGGCGAGAGGGCCCGGGCTTGACAAGGCTCCGCGTTTCAGAAACTATGTTTGTGAAGCTCAACCCGCTGAACACAGGAGGAGATGATATGAGCCCATGGGGCGGAAACGAGTTGCTGACGCGGGCCCTGGCGGCCTACTTCAAGTTCCCCGGCGAGGCGATTCTTGACCAGCCCAGCGAGCAACTGAGCGACGTCAGGACGCACAAGAAGAAGAAGTACGTCGTGTTGGCCAACGGGCCATCGATCGCCGTCCCGGCAGCCCTGTTGGGTA
>CAZAIE010001072.1:0-2963 GCA_964485035.1 uncultured Myxococcaceae bacterium
CTCCAAGGTCGGCGGCCGCAGGGTGGGTTTGCAGCGGCCGTGCCGCATCGCCGAACCCCTCGGAACCACGAGGGATCGCCCCGGCGCGCCGTCCGGCTTCCCCGACGGGAGTCGGACCGCGCTGTCGGGACCCGCAAAAGTTCGCGGGGCCGGGGTAGGTGGATGGAGGTCTTCTGGCCAATTCTTGACGGGCCGCGAGAGCGGGCCGGATGATGCCGGGGTGTCGTCCTACCGAAACCGATGCCCGCACTGCGGGGCCCGCGTCGATCCCACGCTCCCCGACTGCCCGGAGTGCCACCGCGAGGTCCCCGAGGAGACGCTCCAGGCGGCGGCCTCGACCCCCGAGGAGCGCGCCCGCCGCCATCGCTGGCCCATCCCCTGGGGCCTCTTCATCATGCTCGGGCTCTACTTCGCGGCGGTGCTCGGCTACACGCGGTACGAGTACGTCAACTCGCCGGAGTACAAGGCCTCGCGGCACCTGCGCATCGCCGACCAGCTCCTGGGCCAGGACAACGGGCTCACCGCCGAGAAGGAGCAGCTCGTCGAGGCGCTCGACAACCTGATCGTCGCGATGAAGTACGTGCCCGAGAACGTCTGGGCGCAGAAGAAGGTCGAGGTCCTGGCGCGGCGGCTCTCGGAGCGGAAGGTCAAGCTCACCCGGGAGCAGCAGCAGCTCGTGGACGCGCTGGGGCGCAAGTACCGCGTCTCGGAGGACAAGAAGACCTCGTTCATGCCCATCGGCGTGCGCGACATCTGGGACATCGACGCGCTCAAGGAG
This sequence comes from uncultured Myxococcaceae bacterium, assembly GCA_964485035.1. Taxonomy (GTDB): domain Bacteria; phylum Myxococcota; class Myxococcia; order Myxococcales; family UBA5297; genus CAZAIE01. The sequence continues at coordinate 779 of CAZAIE010001072.1, forward strand.
ATGCCCGGCCGGGTCCTCCAGCGCACGTTCCTGGGCGGATTCATCATCTTCATCGTCTGGCTCTACAAGGCGCTCCAGGACCGCAAGCACATGCTGAAGCTGGAGATGGAGCGGCAGACCGACCGGCGCAAGGACCTGCGCGAGGTGGCTCGGCCCAAGCGGCGCGTCTCCAGCCCTCCCACGAAGCCCCGCCGTTCCTGACGTGCCCCTCACGGACGGGTGCATCGCCTCCCTGGGGCCGGTGCTAGCTTTGCGCACCCGATGACGAGCATCCTCGACATCCGCTCGGTGGGCCTGGCGACCTCCGTGGTCCTGGGGGTCCTCGGCCTGGTGATGCTGCAGCTCTACCGGCGGCGCAGGACCTACCCTGGCTTCCGCGAGTGGACCGTGGCGGCCTTCGCGGGCGCGGCGGCGATGGCGGCCTTCGCCTCGCGCGGGTTCACGCCCGACCTCGTGAACATGGTGCTGGCCAACGCCTGCATCGGCGGCCAGGCGGTGCTGGCGGCGGCGGGGCTGGAGCGGTTCTACGGCCGGCGGGTCCGGGTCGCGGCGCACGTCGCCGCCGAGGCGGTCTTCGTCGCCGTCCCCGTCGTGTTCGGCTACCTCTGGCCGTCGATCACGGTGCGCATCGTGCTCATCTCCGGCGTGGTGGCGCTGTACGCCGCCTACTGCGCCTTCCTGGTCGAGGTGGAGGGCAGGTCCCGCGCTGGAGGCCCCAACCGGTTCGTCGGCGGGGCGTTCCTGGTCCAGGCGGTCTGGCAGGTCGTCCGCATTGGGCTCACTCTGCTCGGGGACGACGTCTCCAACGACTTCCTGAGGAACCCCGCGGTCCACGTGCTCACCTTCCTCGTCTACGCCGGGGTGTCCCTGGCCGCGCTGTTCGGGCTGACCATGCTCACCCTGCAGCGGGTGGAGCAGGCGCTCGAAGCCTCGCTGGCGGAGGTCCGCGAGCTGCGGGGCATCATCCCCATCTGCGCGAGTTGCAAGAAGGTCCGCGACGACCAGGGACGCTGGCAGCCGGTGGAGCTGTACGTACGGGACCGCAGCCGCGCCGACTTCTCGCACGGCGTCTGCCCCGACTGCGAGCGCGCGCTGTATCCCGAGTACGCCGAAGAGAAGGCCCGGCGGGGCGGAGGGTAGCCGTTGGTCCCGTCAGCCAATTCCGAGCCCGCGGCTTCGAAGGGGGACAGTGCTCAGGGATCCGTGCCCCTGACGACGTGGGTCGGGCCGCGCGCGGGTCGCAGCGTCCCTCGTGGAGGGGCAGGGAGCCCTCTTGGAGCCAGGGTGGTTACTTAACGCAAGTTAAGTAACTGGCTCCCGCCGAGGGGGCCCCTCCGGCTCCGTTCGTGGAAGTAGTGGAAGCCTCTCTGCGTCTGCCCGCAATCCACCCTGACGACACTTCCCCTTCCGGGCCCTGGCGGGCCGAGTGGCCTCAGCGACCGAACCGGGAGAAGGCCAGCGCCAGCAGCGCGACGATCATCACCCAGAAGAGGATGTCCCCGACGCGCTTCAGTCCCGTCCTGGGGCCACTCGCGCCGCCCGTGCCGGCGACGTTCTTGATGCCGCCGCGCATGGACATGAGCAGGCCGCCGCTGCCCTGGTACTCGTCCTCTCCGCCGTTCCGCTGCTGCTGCTTTCGCTTCTTGTCTTTCTTGGCCATGACGTCTCCCGGCCGCGCACCATAAGCCTGCCTCGCGGCGCCCGCCACTCACTCGACCGTCGGGTAGCCCAGGGCGATCCACCGCTCGATGCCGCCCTCCATGAGCCAGGTGTGGGCGTACCCGGCGCCTGCCAGCGTCGCCTGGGCGGACTCGCTGCGGACCCCCCGCCGGCAGTAGATGACCACGTGCCGCGAGGGATCGACCTCCGAGAGCCGCCCCGGGAGCAGGTCCCACGGGATGAGCAGCGAACCCTCGAGGTGCCCGAGCGAGTAGAACTCCTCGTCCGCCACGTTGAGGTAGAGCGCGCGCGGGTCGCCGGCCAGCATCCGCGCGCGCACCTCCTCGCAGCTGATCGTCCCGGCAGACGGCCACTCCCCCAGGCCCGCATCCGAGCCCCCACCCGACAGCCCGGCATCCGCCAGCACTTCCGCGTCCGGCGCCGGGGCGGTCCCCGCATCTGGCTTGCTGCTCCCATCGACAGAACCGCACGCCACGGTCACCAACAGCAAGAGCAGGAAGAGGGG
>CAZAIE010001073.1:0-2959 GCA_964485035.1 uncultured Myxococcaceae bacterium
GGGCCACTACGTCCTCTCGATCGACCAGGGCACCACCAGCACGCGCGTGCTGGTGCTCGACAAGCACCTCGCGGTGAAGGCGAAGGTAGGCCAGGAGTTCCCGCAGATCTTCCCGAAGCCCGGCTGGGTGGAGCACGACCTCGAGGACATCTGGCGCACGGTCGAGGTGCTGGTGCCCAAGGCGCTGCGGCAGGCAGGGGTGAAGCCCTCGGAGATCGCGGCGATCGGCATCACCAACCAGCGCGAGACCACCGGGGTGTGGGACCGGCGCACGGGCCGGCCCATCCACCACGCCATCGTCTGGCAGTGCCGCCGGACTTCGGATGCGTGCCGCGCGCTACGCGAGCAGGGCCACGAGGCGCTGGTGCGCGCCCGGACCGGCCTGGTGCTGGACCCGTACTTCTCGGCGACCAAGGTCGCGTGGATCCTCGACCACGTGAAGGGCGCGCGGGCCCGGGCGGAGAAGGGCGAGCTGGCCTTCGGGACCATCGACACCTTCCTCACCTGGCGGCTCACCGGCGGCGTCGCGCACGTGACCGACGTCTCCAATGCCTCACGGACGTCGCTCTTCAACCTGAAGTCGCTGGCGTGGGACCCGGAGCTCATGGACCTGTTCTCGGTCCCCGGCGCGGTGCTGCCCGAGGTGAAGGGCTCCTCGGAGATCTACGGGACGACGCGTGGGCTGAAGTGCCTGCCCGACGGCATCCCGGTGGCGGGCATCGCCGGCGACCAGCAGGCGGCGCTCTTCGGGCAGGCGTGCTTCTCGCCCGGGGAAGCGAAGTGCACCTACGGCACCGGTGCGTTCCTGCTCATGAACGTGGGGAAACTGCCGGTGGTCTCGCGCACCGGGCTGCTCTCGACCGTGGCCTGGCAGGTGGGCGGGCAGGTGGAGTACGCGCTGGAGGGCAGCGCCTTCATCGCCGGCGCGGCGGTGCAGTGGCTGCGTGACGGGCTGAAGCTGGTGAAGAAGGCTTCGGACATCGAGGCCCTGGCGCGCACGGTGAAGGACTCGGGGGACGTGGTCTTCGTGCCCGCGCTCTCCGGGCTGGGGGCGCCGCACTGGCGGCCCGAGGCGCGCGGGCTCTTCGCGGGCATCTCGCGGGACACCAACGCTGGGCACCTCGCGCGGGCGGTGCTGGAGGGGATCGCCTTCGAGGTGTTCGACCTCACCGACTCGATGCGTGCGGACGCGGCCCGAGAGATCCCGGCGTTCAAGGTGGACGGCGGCGCGTCGGCGAACGACCTCTTGATGCAGTTCCAGACCGACCTGCTGGGGGTGCCGGTGGTGCGTCCCCGGATGATCGAGACCACGGCGTTCGGCGCGGCCTTCCTCGCGGGGCTGGCGGTCGGGTTCTGGCCGAGCAAGGACGGCATCCGGCGGACCTGGAAGGCGGAGAAGAAGTTCTCGCCCCGGATGAAGCAGGGCGAGCGCGAGCGGGTGTTGGCGAAGTGGCGCCGCGCGGTCGGGGTGGCGTGACCGACACGGCAGGAAGTGCGGCCATGTGGAGAGGCTGCCTCATGCGGGATGAGAATCCGCTTCGCATCGCCAGCAGGCTCGCCCTCCAAGGCAAGACGCTGGAAGCCATTGCCTGTCTGGAGTCCGCAATGGCGCGCACGCGGTCGGAGACGAGTAGACCGGACAACGCAGCGCTCCTGGCCAGGACTGCGGGGCTTCACGGCTGCTTCCCCAAGCTGCGCGCTACTACGAGGAGGCCGTCGCCACAGCTGGCCGCGACCCGCTTCTCTGGCTTGCCCTGGCGGATGTTCGCTGGCGGCTGGGTCAAGCTGACGCAGCGCATTCGTGCTTGGGGAGCGCCGAGGCCCTGTTGCAGGCCATCCCTGATGCGGATGTCTCGACCATGATTGCCAACATCCGTACGAGATGGGCGAACAGCAGCGGGTGATTGGGTCCTCCTCGACCAGCTGGAACAAGCCTGCCGGCCGTGAGCCACTCGGTGGCGCTGCTCGGCCTGTCGGTTGCGACGAGTCGATGCCGCCTCCGCACAGTGGAGCTGCGCGTCCTGCCCCACCGGATTCATTCCGGCAGCGTGGGCTGGCTCGGGCTGGCATTCGAGGTTGCACTCGTGGCCCTGAACGTCCTGGGGATCGCGGGCGCGCGAACTGGAACGCATGCTCATCAGGATGCGCGGTTGACGCTTCCCCTCGTGACGGACTGGATGCTCGCCGACCACGGCGCGATCTGGCTCGCAGGCGTGCTCTCGGGCGTCGCCCTCCTTGCCGGCGCGCTCCGGTGGTGGTCTGCCGTGGCGGCGCGGCTGGTCGCCTGCTTCAACGTTGCGCTGCTGGCCTTCGCGCTCCTCTCCTCCAGCGCAGCGATGTGCCTTCCCTTCATCACGGACCTCTGTCTCGACGACTGCAGGCGTGGCGCTGCCGGGAAGAGCTCGAGGTGCTTCCCGAGCCACCTCCGCGTGTGTGGCACCTTCCTGCCGCGCTGCACGGCGGGTGGGACGAGGTCTTCCGGTTCGGGGGTGGCTGATGGCGGAAGGTGAACCCACGAGCCGCCACGCATCGCTGGTCGTCCGAGGGATGCTCCTCGTGCCGGCGATCCTCGCTGGGGGCGCGGTCTACGCGAGCAGGGTGGTCGCCGAAGGGAGATACCTGGTGAGCGCGCTCGCTGCGATGTTGCCCGGCTTCGGAATGTGGATCTCGACCTGTGGCTTGAGCTGTCGGCACGACACCTGCCTCTGCCGCGAGGGCTCGCAGGCCCACACCGGAGAAGGGGCCACCGTGCCCGCGGCGCGCGCGAACCCGTTTGCGAGGGTGCGCCTGGTCGGAGGGTAGACGGTCTCGCCCTCGCGGCAGCAAGGATGCCCGGTCGGAAGGGTCGCCGACGGCACGGCGGCGTCGAGCAGCCTGCGCACGGTGGTGGTGCTGCACTGTAGTCCCAGCGCGATCTCGCTCTGGGACAGTCCTCGCCGATGCATCGAGTAGACCGAGC
>CAZAIE010001074.1:0-2956 GCA_964485035.1 uncultured Myxococcaceae bacterium
CGCCGCAGGCGCCCAGGAGGTGGCTCGGGAGGAGGCTTCGGAGGCGGTGCGGCTGGCGGCGACCGACGAGCAGGCCGAGGCGCTGCTCGCTCTCGGCACCGTCTACCTGAAGACCAGCGCCCCCATCGCCCAGGAGAAGATCGACGCGGCGCTGAAGGTGGACAAGACCCTGCGCCGCGCCTGGTACTACCGCGGGCTGGCGAACGAGTACGGCGGGCGGTTCGCCTCGGCGCTCGCGGACTACGGCGAGCGGCTCAAGCTGGACCCCGACCAACGAGAGGCGCTCCGGGCCCAGGCCCGGGTCTTCGCGCGGCTGGGCGACTACCAGGCGGCGCGCAAGGCGCTGGCCCAGTTCGCCTCCAAGCACCCCAACGTCGGCGAGCCGCGGGTGCTGCTGGTCCAGCTCGCCTACGCCGTGGAGCGCGACCTGCGAGAGGCCGAGCGGACACTGCGCGAACTGAAGAACGACGAGGCGAAGTTCGACGACCTGGACAAGCTGCAGCTCCAATCGCTCTGGGCCGCGGTGGCCCGGGAGCGTGGGGATGCCAAGGGCGCCGCGGCACACGTCGACGCGGCCCTGAAGATCGACCCGAACTGGGCGCCGGCGCACTTCCAGAAGATGCTGCTGGCGCTGCAGGCCGGGGACGCGGAGACCGCGCGGCAGGCGCTTCGCGCGTGCGAGGCGAAGCTGGATGACCCCATCCGCGCCCAGGAGTACCTGGGGCGGATCGAGGCGGCCGCCGGGAACCACGACAAGGCGCTCGCGGCCTTCCGCTCGGCGCAGGACTCGGCTCCCGGACGGATGACGCCGCGGCTCAACATGGCGGCGCTCCTGGTCAAGCGGGGCGACCTGGACCAGGCCTGGACGGTGATGCACCGCGCCCTCGCGGCCGATCCGACCTCGGTCGCCCAGCTGCGCCGGCAGGTGAGCGAGTACTTCGAGGCGCCGGTGGACGCCATCCGCGGCATCCCCCGCGCCTTCGAGTCGGCGGACTCCGAGAACAACTGGCTGGCGCAGGTCTACGCGGCCGTCGCGTACTACCACGTGGGCGACTACGAGCGTGCCGAGCGGGGGCTGGACCGCTCCCTCGCCGCCGACCCGTCGTCGATGGCCGCGCTGCTGTACCGCACGCAGCTCGAGATCGACCGCAAGCAGTGGAACCGGGCGATGACCTTCGCCAAGCGCGCCATCGAGAACGAGCGCGAGAGCGCGGTGGCGTTCTACCTGATGGCCCGGGTCGAGGAAGGGCAGCGCAAGCCCGAGCAGGCGCGCACGACTCTCCTGCAGGCGCTGCAGCGCGATCCCGGGCTCGCACCGGCGAACACGCGGCTGGGAATGCTCGCGCTGGAGGCGGACAAGGAGTCGGCGAAGAAGTGGCTGCTCCAGGCGCTCGCCTCCGACCCGGACAACCTTGACGCCCGCGTCGCCTTGTTCAAGCTGGGGTACTGAGGAAGCCCGCGCCGGGGGATGAATCCGGATTCATCCCCCCCGTCCGCCGGGGGATGAATCCCCCGTCTCTTGCTGGGATGGACCGAGCACGGACCAAGCGCGCTGAAGCGCGCTGGGTGATTCGGTCGACTGCGACTCGGATCTTCCGGTGCACGCCGGCGATCTGGTCGACCGTGGCGATTTGGTCCTCGATTCCCAGCACCGCCCTCGGCAATCGGCGCGGCGAGACCCCCGCCGGGACCTCGCTTCGGGTGTGCCTACGCCCGCTCGAAGACCAGCGCGCCGTCACGCACCGCGATGGCCACGTGGTCGCCCGGTGCGAACTGCTTCTTGAGGATGGCGTCGGCGAGCGGTGCCTCGACCAGCCGCTGCACCGCCTGCCGCATGGGCCGGGCACCGAGCGCAGAGTCGAAGCCCCCGTGCGAGAGCAGGTGGTCGATGACCTCGTCGGTCGGCTCGTAGCCGATGCCCTTCTCGGCGAGCAGGCGCTGCGAGGAGTCGCGCAGGAGCAGCGTGGCCACCCGCGACACCTCGTCCCGGGCCAGCGGCCGGAAGACCAGCTTCTCGTCCAGCCGGTTCCAGAGTTCGGCGGGGAGTTGCTTGCGCACCAGCCCGAGTGCCCGCTCTTCGCCAGCCGCGTCCGCCCCAGCTGCCGCCCCGAAGCCCATCGGGCCGCCGGTGCGTGCGAAGGCCTCGGCCCCCAGGTTGGTGGTGAGGATGACCACCGTGTTCGAGAAGTCGATGTGCCGACCCTTGCCGTCGGTCAGCCGCCCCTCCTCGAGCACCTGGAGGAGCAGCATCAGGACGTCGCGGTGCGCCTTCTCCACCTCGTCGAGCAGCACCACGCAGGAGGGACGCTTGCGCACCGGCTCGGTGAGCTGACCCGCGTCGCCGTAGCCCACGTAGCCCGGGGGCGCGCCCACCAGCCGCGCCACGCCGTGGGACTCGGAGCACTCGCTCATGTCCACGCGGACCAGCGCGTCCTTGCCGCCGAAGAGCACGTCCGCGAGCGCCCGGCCCAGCTCGGTCTTGCCCACGCCCGTAGGGCCCAGGAAGAGGAAGGTGCCCATGGGGCGGCGCGAGGAGAAGCCGGCGTAGTTTCGCCGCACCACCCGCGCCACCCGCGCCAGCGCCTCGGCGTGGCCGATGACCCGTCCGCCCAGCTCCGCCTCCAGCTTCAGCAGCCGGTCGGTGTCGGAGAGCAGCAGCCGCTCCTCCGGGACGCCGGCCAGCCGGGAGACGATGCGCGCCACCGAGCGGGCGTCGACGCAGTCCGAGCCCTCGCGGCGGGCGCGCGAACCGGCGAGGTCGATGATGGAGATGGCCTTGTCCGGCAGGAAGCGGTCCGAGACGTACTTCGCCGCCAGCGCCGCCGCGGCCTGCAGCGCCGCGGGGTCGTAGCGCACCCCGTGGTGCTCCTCGTAGCGCTCGATGATGCCCGCGAGGATCTCCTGCGTCTCGGACACCGTCGGCTCGCGCACCACCACCGGGGTGAAGCGCCGCTCC
>CAZAIE010001075.1:0-2955 GCA_964485035.1 uncultured Myxococcaceae bacterium
CCAGCCTGCCCCGGGGCGCTGCCCCCGTGAGCCGCACGCGCAGCTCGTTCAACGTGCGCGAGCTGACCAAGGCCTCGGTCTCCCTGCGCAAGATGAGCCTCGCGCGCAGGCAGAAGGCGCCGGGAATCGAGGAGCGCCGCGCGGAGATCATCGTCGCCGGCGCGGTCATCCTCGAGGAGATCTGCAACCACCTCAAAGCGCGGACGGTCAAGGTCGTCCGGCGCGGCCTGCGCGACGGACTCATGCTGGTGGAGATCGAACGCTTCGCGGCGCTCCCCAACGTCGCCCCGCTGCTGGGCCCGCCCATCCGCACCACCCGGCCCCGCAAGCCCCAGGGAGCGAGCGGTCCGTCCTCGGGACCGTGAGATGCCGGAGCGGCCGTCTCGCGCTCACCCCCGCTTCCTGACCAGCACCAGGTCGCAGAGGTTGGTTCCACTGTCGAACGCAGGAAGCGCGAGGCCCAGCTCCGAGCACGCCCGCGCCCCGTCGAACCTCGCGAGCACCGAGTCGAGATCGGCCCCGCGCTCGGCCATCCTGCGCGCGGTGGTTCCATCGATGCACGCCCCGGCGGCGCTGGTCGCCCCGTCCCGGCCGTCGCTTCCGGCGCAGAGCACCTCCACGCGCTGGCCGGCCAGCTCCCGCGCGAGGAGGAGTGCCAGGTGTTGCATCCGGCCCCCCGGCGGAGCCGTCGCCGGAAGGTGGAGCGTCGGCTCGCCCGCCAGCGCCAACAGCCCGCCCGCAGGGACCTCCCGAAGCCGCTCGAGCAGCGCCAGGACCAGCCGCTCGAGGCTCCCGGTGAAGACCCGCTCCTCCACCACCACCGGGACCCCTTCCGCCCCGGCCAGCGCGCCCGCCGTCGCCGCGAGGTCCCTGGGGGACGCGAGCAGTTGGTGCTCGAAGTCCGGCGCAGCATCCGGCTTGGGCGTCTCGGGGAGCTCACCGCGGGCCCCTGCCTCGAGCCGAGCCATCACTGCAGCCGGGAGCGGCGCAGACGACCGACGGGCTGCCTCCAGCGCCATTTTCCAGGTCGTGGGGTCCGCGCAGGCCGGTCCCGAGGCGACCGCCGCGAGCTCTCCCGACGGGACGTCGCAGAGCACCAGCGCCAGCCGCTCGCGCGCCCGGATGCCCCCACCGAGCCGGCCTCCCTTGAGCGCCGAGAGGTGCTTGCGAACCGCGTTGATCTCCTCGATGGCGCAGCCGCCCCGTAGCAGCGCGCGCGTCGCGGCGATCTTGTCCTCGAGCGTGAGCCCTGGAGCCGGGACCGCGGCGAGCGCCGAGCCTCCGCCGCTCAGGAGCACCAGCACGGCCTCGTCTTCCCCCGCCGCCTCTCCTTCGCAGAGCAGCGCCTGCCCCGCGGCCTCGCTCGCAGCGTCCGGGACCGGGTGGCTCCCCACGAGCGCCCTGAGCCCCTCGGGGACTGGACCTGGCGCCGCCGAGACCACCACTCCGCGCCCGACGGGGACGGCCCGGGCCGCGCCCCTCGCCATGCCCGCGGCCGCCTTCCCGAGCGCGAGGACGCGGACCGGCCCCGAGAACCGCCGGCCCGCGAGCGCCCGCTCCACCAGCGCCTCGCCCGACAGCCGTGCCACCGCCTCGCGATAGAGCGCCCCAAGGTCCATCCAAGCGTTCTGGCTGCGGCGCGCAGGCGTGTCAAGCCAAGGTCCGGGGACTAAGATGTCGCTCACGGTTGGCGCCCCCGAAGCGTGGGGCGAGCAGGTTCCACGGGCGCCGAAGCGGCGCAGTTGCAGCCAGGAGGCCATCGTCCATGGTGGAGACCGCGAATCCCGCCCAGGCCCGCGCAAAGGTCAGCCGGCGGAACTTCCTGATCGATCGCAGCTTCCAGACCAAGTACACCGCCTACATGGTGCTGGTGGGGGCCGCCATCTCCATCCTCTTCGGGGCGATGATGTACCAGGCCCACGTCGAGGCGACCCAGCTCATCGACATGCCCGACCCGCTGCGCGAGGCGGTGAAGTCCCAGGACGCCTCGCTCCTCTGGCTGGTGCTCGCCATCTCGCTGGTGATGGCCGTCGCTCTCGGGCTCTTCGGCGTCCTCGTCACCCACCGCATCGCCGGCCCCATCTACGTCTTCAGCCACTACATGAACGTCCTCGGCCGGGGCCGCTACCCGCTGCTGAGGCCGCTGCGCAAGAACGACGAGCTGAAGTCCTTCTACGAGGTCTTCCACGAGGCCGTCACCTCCATGCGCGCCCGCGACAAGAGCGAGGGGCAGCTCCTCCAGGACATCGCCCGGGTGCTCGACGAGGCCGCCGCGCGCAGCGCCGACAACGCGGCCCTCAAGCCCGCCGCCGAGCAGCTGCGCACCATCGGCCAGCGCATGCTCGACGCGGCGGCCACCGAGGACCCGGCGACCCCGGGGCAGAAGGCCGAGGCGGCCGCAGTGGCCACCGGCCCGACCTCTCCCGGCTGAGCGTTCCCGCTGTGGTCGCGCTCCGGGGCGGCTGGGGGCCGCAGCCGGAGAAGGGGGCTTCGATGCGCACCACTCTCCTCGCGCTGCTGGTCCTCGCGTCCGGGGCCTCGGCCCAGCCGACCTCCGGCGGGCCCGTGTCGGGGCTCTCGCAGGCCGATCTGGGCCGCCTCTCCGACGCCCTGCGGGGCACACCGCCGCGGCCGATGAAGGTCCGGCTGCAGGCCGCGCTCATCCTCGGACGGTCCGGCGGCGCCACCGCGGTGTCCCCGCTCGCAGACTGCCTCGGCGACGACCCCGAGGCCACCGTCCGCGCCGCGTGCGCGCTGGCGCTGGGCAACACCGGCGATCTCCACGCCGTGGAGCCGCTGGTCGCGGGCCTCGACGACCTCGACCTGCTGGTCCGCACCCAGGCCCGGTCCGCACTGCTCGGCGTCACCCGCCCCGAGGCGGTGCCCTACCTCCAGGCCGCCCGCGAGCGCGGCTCGCCGCGGGTGCGCCAGGTCCTGGTGGAGCTCGCTGCGCAG
>CAZAIE010001076.1:0-2953 GCA_964485035.1 uncultured Myxococcaceae bacterium
CCTGTGGTGGCGTCGGCGGGAGCGTCGGGGTCGGGGCGCCGGTCGCACCGAAGACCATGGTGCCCGTCGGCGGCGTGGCCGGAACCGGAGCGGGGACCGGGGGCGGCGTCGCCGCCGAGACCCGGGGGGCCTCGCCCGGAGCCAAGAGGGAGAGCGGCGTGGCGCTGCTCTCGCCCGGGAACGGACTGGGAGTGGAGTTGAAGGGCGAGGGGGCCGCCGGCCGGGCGAAGGGGTTCTTCTTGGGCGGCACAGTCTCCGCCGTCGCCTGGGAGGGCTCGAGGACCAGGCCCAAGGCGGGGGTCGGGAACTTGGGGACCTCGATGCCCTGGGCCCTGAGCGCGTCTAGTCCCTCGCGCGCCCGCTTGTTCGTGGGGTCGAGCTTGAGCGCCTCGGCCCACGCCTCCGCGGCGCCCTTCAGGTCACCCGAGAGCTTGCGCCGCAGTCCGTCCTGGACGAGTTCCTTGACGCGATCGACCGCCATGCATCGCCACCCTAGCAGTGGTTGCGCAGGGACGCGATTGTTCCGCGCGGGTCCCTCAACCCTTCCCGAGCTTGGCCACCACGCCGCGCAGGGCGGCGAGGGTCTTGGCCAGGTCCTCGGAGGCGGAGAGCAAGGCGTCGAGGTCGCGGCCGTCGGCGACCTGGCGGGCGCTCTTCTGTACCTTCTCCACCTTGACGAGGATCTCCCCGCCCAGGGTCTTGGCGGCCACCAACTCCTTCACCTGAGGGAGGACGGAGTCGATCTCGCCGAGGAGGCCATGGACCTCGTTGCGCTTCTTGCGCGTGTTCTCGTCGACGTGCGCCTCGAGCAGGTAGTCGCGCTGCTCGTCCATGATCCGCGCCAGCTCGTCCTGGGTGAGCCCCCCGGAGGCGGTGACGGTGATGGACTGGCGCTTGCCCGTGGCGGTGTCCTTCGCCGACACCGAGACGATGCCGTCGGCGCTGATGTCGAAGGTGACGGCGATCTCCACCTCGCCGCGCGGCGCCGGGCGCAGGCCCGAGAGGACGAACTCCCCCAAGAGCTCGTTCTTCGTCGCCAGCTCGCTCTCGCCCTGCAGCACCATGATCTTCACGGTGGTCTGGAAGTCGGAGGAGGTGGAGAACATCTCCGTCGCCGAGGTAGGCACGGTGGTGTTCTTGGGGATGATGGTGCGCGCGTAGCCGCCGACGATGGCCACGCCCAGCGAGTGCGGGGTGACGTCCAGGAGCACCACGTTCGACTGCTCCTCGACCAGCGCCGCCGCCTGGATCGCCGCGCCCAGCGCCACCACCTCGTCCGGGTGCACGCCCTTGCACGGCTCGCGGCCGAAGTACTTCTTCACCGCCTCCGCCACCGCGGGCATGCGGGTCATCCCACCGACGAGGATGACCTCCTTGATCTCCGCGGGCTTGACCCCCGCCTCCTCCATCGTGGCCCGCGTACGCTCGACGCAGCGCTCGACCAGGTCCCGGGTGATCTCCTCGAGCTTCTCCCGCGCGAAGGCTCGCTGCAGGTGCAGGGCGCTCCCACCGCCCGGAGGCGTGAAGATGAAGGGCAGGTTGATCTGCGTCTCCTTGGTGTTGGAGAGCTCGCACTTGGCCTTCTCCGCCGCCTCCTTGAGACGCTGCAGCGCCATCTTGTCCTGCCGCAGGTCCGCGCCGTGGTCCTTGCCGAACTGGAAGGCGATGGCCTCGATGATGCGGTTGTCGAAGTCCTCCCCGCCCAGGTAGGTGTCGCCGCCGGTGGCCAGCACCTCGAAGACGCCGCTGGAGACCTGGAGCACGCTGATGTCGAAGGTGCCGCCCCCCAGGTCGAACACCGCGATGCGCCCCTCGACCGACTTGCCGAAGCCGTAGGCCAGCGCGGCGCTGGTGGGCTCGTTGATGATGCGCAGCACCTCCAGCCCGGCGATCTTCCCGGCGTCCTTGGTGGCCTGGCGCTGGCCGTCGTTGAAGTAGGCGGGCACGGTGATCACCGCCTGGTGGATGGTGCGGCCGAAGTAGGCCTCGGCGTCGGCCTTTAGCTCGCCCAGCACCATCGCGGAGATCTCGGGGGGCGCGTAGCCCTTCCCCGCCAGCATCACCTTCACGTCGTCGTGCTCGCCCTCCTCCAGCTTGTAGGGCAACAGCTTCGCCGCCTCCTGCACCTGCGCGCTGGACCACTTGCGGCCGATGAGCCGCTTCACGGCGTAGGCGGTGTTCTCGGCGTTGGTCACGGCCTGGCGCCGGGCGATGCTGCCCACCAGCCGCTTCCCGTTCGGGGCCATGGCCACCACCGAGGGGGTGAGGTTCGAGCCCGCGCGGTTGCGGATGACCGTCGCCGTCCCGTTCTGCAGGGTGGCGACGACGCTGTTGGTGGTGCCCAAGTCGATGCCGATGACCGGCTCGCGTTCCATTCACGTCCCGATGCGGCGAGGGGCCGCGCTAGATCTTCCACTTCAGCTTCTTCATCTGCTCCTTCGCCGTCTCGTTCTCCGGGTCCAGCTTGAGGACGATCTCGTATTCGCGCACCGCGTTCTTGTCGAGGCCGGCGCGCATCAGCACCCGGGCGAAGGTCAAGTGGTGGTCCACGTTGCGCGGGGCGAGCTCCGCCGCCTTCCGCGCCAGGATGTGGGCCTCCTTCAGGTCCGCTGCCCGGCCCCCGTTGAGCAGGATGCGCGCGGCGCGGAACGCGAAGTCGGCGTTGTCCGGAGCGAGGCTCACCGCGTTGCGCAGGTGGGTTAGCGCCGCGGTGGTGTCGCCCATCTTCTCGGCGGCGGCGGCCTCCTTGCCCTCCGACTCGGCGCGGCGCGCGTCCCCTTCCTTCTTCGCCTTCGCCATCAGCGAGGCGACCTCCTGGTTCTGCGGGTCGATCTGCGCGGCGAGGCTCAGGTCGGTGTAGGCCTTGGCGTACTCGCCCTTGGCCAAGCTCTCCTTGCCGCGGGCGAGCAGCTCGTGGAGCTTGCCGGCCTTCGCCAGGTACGGGTGCTTGGCC
>CAZAIE010001077.1:0-2953 GCA_964485035.1 uncultured Myxococcaceae bacterium
CCGGCATCTCGGCGCGCGTCGGCTTCTTCGGCGGAGGATCCGCTGCCACCACCGGCATCTCCGCTCGCGTCGGCTTCTTCGGCGGCGGCTCTGCCACCACCGGCATCTCTGCCCGCGTCGGCTTCTTCGGCGGCGTGGCGGGAACTGCGTCCTGGCTCGGCTTCCGCTGGGGAAGGTCCTTGGCGGTCGACATGCCGTCCTGGCTGATGCGCCGCTGCGGAAGGTCCTTCGCCGTCGACATCATCCCGTCCTGGGAAACCCGGCGCGGCTTCTCTCCTGCGGAAACTGCAGGCTGGCTCCCGGCCGAGTTCCTCCGCGGCTGCGGCGGCTCGGGGTCGGGCGGTCGAGGCGCCGTCTCCCGCAGGCCCTCCCGGGGCCTGGCTGCCGGCACCTCGCCGTTCTCGGCGAGCATGGTCGAGGGGCCGTCGAGGGGCGCGACCGGGGTCGGCCCCGCCGGCATCCGGACCACCATCGTGGGGGCGCCGTCCTCCTCCAACTGCTCCTCTTCCTCGTCCCAGGGAAGGGGCTCGGGCTTCTTGGGCTGTTCGTTCGACTTGGTCACTCGGCGGCTCACCCGCCCCCGACGTAGGGGTTCATCCGACGCTCGTGGCCGAGGGTACCACCGGGCCCGTGACCCGGGTAGAAGGCCCATTCGTCCGCTTCGCCCTGCCCCAGCAGCCGCTCGCGGATCGACCGCAGGAGCGTCGGCCCGTCCCCTCCCGGCAGGTCCGTCCGGCCCACCGACCCGGCGAAGAGCGTGTCGCCGGTGAAGACCACCGTCCCCACGCGGAAGCACACTCCCCCCGGCGAGTGTCCCGGCGTGTGCAGCACCTCGACGCGCTGCGCCCCCAGGGGCAGGACCTCGCCATCCTCCAGCCAGCGGTCAACGGTGGGGTCGGCCGGCGCGGGCAGGCCGAACATCAGCGCCTGCATGCCCAGGTGGGTGAGCAGCCCGCGGTCGGCCGAGTGGATCGCAAAGGGCGCCCCGAAGCGCTCCCGCGCCTCCCCCGCCGCCGCGACGTGGTCGATGTGGCCGTGAGTGGCCAGCACGGCGGTGACCTTCAGGCCGCGGCGGGCGACCAGCTCCGCGAGGCGTTCCACCTCGCCCCCCGGGTCGATGACCAGCGCCTCTCCCGAGTCGGGGTCGCCCAGCAAATACGCGTTCTCCATGAACGGCCCTGCGACCACCACGTCCACCGACAGCGGCATGTGCAGCCTCCAGAAGGGCGCCATTCTACGGGCCCGCCCGCGTGATAGAAGGCCCGCATGTCCGAGCGCATCCTCGTCGTCGACGACCAGCCAGAGCTGCGCACGCACCTCGCCGCGCTGCTGACCGAGCGGGGCAAGGAGGTTCGCAGCGTCGCCTGCGCCGAGGAGGCCTTCGCCCTGCTCGACCGCGGCGAGCCGTTCGACCTGGTGATCCTCGACCTGGACCTGGGGCCCCAGCGCATGGACGGGGGCACGGCGCTGCAGCTCCTCCGCCGCGACCGGCCGGACCTGCCGGTCATCATCCTCACCGGCAACGCGACCATCGACGGGGCGGTCGCGGCCATCAAGGGCGGGGCAGCCGACTTCCTGGAGAAGGACGTCCACCTCTCGGACCGGGTGGGCATCTCCATCGAGAAGATCGAGCGGATGCTGGCCGCGGTGCGCGACAACCGGCGCCTGAAGCGCGAGAACCGCTACCTGCGCGCGGAGCGCGAGCGGGTGAACCCCTTCGTCGAGGGCACAGGGCTCGCAGACGTCCTCGAGAGGCTCGACCGCGTGGCGGGGGTGCCCCGGCCGGTGATGGTGCTGGGCGAGCGCGGCACGGGGAAGGAGCTCGTCGCCTACGAGATCCACCGGCGCTCGCCGCGAGCGGACGGCCCCTTCGTGGTCTTCAACTGCGCCGCCGTGGCCGAGAGCCTGCTCGAGAGCGAGCTCTTCGGTCACGAGAAGGGCGCCTTCACCGGGGCCACCGGACGCAAGGCGGGGCGCTTCGAGCTCGCCGACGGCGGGACCCTCTTCCTCGACGAGGTCGCGGACATGTCCGAGGCCTTCCAGGCCAAGGTCCTGCGCGCCATCGAGTACCAGCGCTTCGAGCGGGTGGCGGGGACGCTGACCCTGGAGGTGGACGTCCGGGTGGTGTCTGCGACCAACGCGGACATGAAGAAGCGCATCGCCGAGGGGAAGTTCCGCGCCGACCTCTACGACCGGCTCGCCTTCGAGGTGCTCGAGCTGCCGCCCCTGCGCGCGCGCAAGTCGGACATCCCGGCGCTGGCGACGCACTTCCTGGGCCGCTTCGCGCAGGAGGCCCACACCCGCCCGCGCACGCTCAGCCCCGGGGCGACCACGGCGCTGTGCGCCTACGACTTCCCGGGCAACGTCCGCGAGCTCAAGCACGTGGTCGAGCGCGCCGCCTTCCGCTGCGCCGCCGAGGCGCTGACCCGCGAGGCGGTGGAGGCGGCGCTGCCGGCGGGGACCGGGACCACGCCCGGGCCCGCCGTCGACGCCACCGGCAGCTTCGAGGACCGCGTCGCCGCCTTCGAGCGCGCCATGCTGGTGAAGGCGCTGCAGGACACCCACTACTCCCAGAAGGACGCCGCCACCGCGCTCGGCCTCACCTACGACCAGTTCCGGCACATGTACCGGAAGTACGGTCTGAAGGAGGAGGGCTGAGGCTCAGCGCTTGAGCTGCGCCCGGAGCTGCTGCTCGTAGAGGAACTTTGCGGCGACGTCGTCCCCCGTCGGCCGGGCCGAGCCGTCGAGTGCGCGCTTGGCGTCCTCCTGGGACACCCCCTTCAACGCGCCGTGGGCGCCCCCAGTCGCCTTCACCTTCACTGGGCCAATCTCCTTCTCCACGCCCACGGAGACGGCCACCCCCACCTTCGCCTGCTTCGGGTTGTAGGCGACGCTGCCCTCCAGCAGCCCCGCCTTCGCCGGGGTGATCGTCACGGTGCCATCCGACGAGACC
>CAZAIE010001078.1:0-2950 GCA_964485035.1 uncultured Myxococcaceae bacterium
CGGCGGGGCGGGTGGGGGGCGCGAAGGTCGCCAGCTCCTCGACCGTGCCCGGGACCTTGATCGCCCCGTCGGCGATCATCCGGCGCAGGCCCTCGAGCTGGGCCACCAGCGCGTCGCGGTTGGGGAGCTTGTCGAGGCCGAGTGGCGAGTAACCGACCCCGCCCTCCTTCAGGCCCAGCTCCTGGTGCCCCGCGCTGAACCTCCCGGCGGCGACGTCGGCAGCGGCCTGGTACACGGCGAAGTCCACGCGCTTGATGAAGGAGGTGAGCACCGCCTCGGGGGCCACGTGGTGCTGGTCGCTGTCGCAGCCGATGGCCCACTTCCCGGCTTCCTTCGCCGCGGCGATGGCCCCCAGCCCGTCCGAGCCCGCGGCGTGGAAGAGCACGTCGGCCTTCTTGGAGACCATGTCCTGGCCCACCTGCTTGCCGGCCTCCACCTTGTCGAAGCTGCCGGTGTAGCCGACGAGGAGGTTCTTCGCGGCCTCGGGGTTGGTGGTCATCACCCCGGCGCGGAAGCCCGCCTCGAACTTGCGGATCAGCGGGATCTGCATGCCGCCCACGAAGCCCACCACGTTGGACTTGGTCACCAGGCCGGCCAGCGCCCCCACCAGGAAGGTGCCCTCCTGCTCGCGGAAGGTGACGGTGCGGACGTTGGGCAGGTCGAACGGCTTGCCCTTCTCGTCCAACAGCGGGCTGTCGATGAGCAGGAAGCGGGCGGTGGGGTTCTTCTTCGCCGCCGACTCCACCGCGTTCTCGAGCATGAAGCCCACCGCGATGGAGAGGGAGACCTGGTGCTCGACCAAAAGCTGCAGGTTGGGCTCGTAGTCCTCCTGCTGCTTGGCCTGAAGCACCACCGGCTCGATGGCCGCCGGCTTCACCGCCCCCGAGGCGCGCAGGTCGTCGGGGATGGTCTTGGCGAGGTCCGGGGCCAGAAGCGGCTCGTAGCCGCGCGTGGTGTAGCGCTTGCCGGCGGCCCAGTTCTCCAGACCGCGCAGCGCGCCGTCGTTGAAGGACTGGTCACCCCGGCCGCCGACGTCGGTGACCAGGCCGACCTTGGTGCCGGTGGGCTCGGCGGGCTTGTCCTTCTTGGTGCAGCCCGCGAGGGCCAGCGCGGCGAGCGCGCAGAGCAGGGTCGGTCGCATCGTTCCTCCGGAGAGCTCGGGTCGGGATGGGGCGGGGATGATAGCCGATCACTCCCGGCCCAGGCGCTGCTTCAGGTAGGCCTGGGAGAAGCTGGGGTGTCTCAGCCCGCCGTAGAGCAGGGCGAAGTTCGCGGGGTCGACGGCGTGGGGAAACAGGTGCGCGGCGACCTCGACGGCGCTGGTGTCGATCTGCGCGGGGGCCATGAGCCTCGCTATCTGCTGGCAGGTGAAGCGCCGCTTCGCCTTCCCCAGCTCCTCGGCGTAGCCCATGCGCGCGTAGTCGGAGTCGAAGCCCTTCATCTGGTTGACCATGTTCTCGAACTCCAGCGCCTGGACCAGCGCCTCGCCCACCGCTGCCCAGCCGTCCTTCTTGGGCTGGGCCTCCTTTGTCCCGGGCGCCTTGTTGTCCGTCTTGGCCTTCGCCGGCTTCGCTGCCTGGGGCTTCGCGCCGCAGACGTCGGGCTCCAGGCAGACGCACATCCGCTTGGCCGGGACCCACTCCTCGCCAGCGCGGCAGCAGTGGCCCCCGCTCGGGTGCTCGTTGACGCCGCAGTCCGGCTCGGCGCCGAGGGCCAGGGAGGGCAGGACGAGGACGCCGAAGAGGCCGAGGGTCGGGACCAGGTTTCGCATGTCGGGACTCCGGGAGCAGGACCCGGGCAGTGCAGTGGATTCCCCTGGGCGAGTCAAGCGCCGCGGACCGGCCCGGACGGACAGTCGACGCCGGGGGCCCGCCCTGCTAGGTTCCGCCGCCTTTTTTGCAGGAGCCGAAGATGTCCCAACCCACCCGCGCGCTGGCCGTCTCGGCGCAGTCCAACGATCCCGCGCAGCAGGTGGTGGTGGAGGGCGGCACGGACGTCCGCATCGTCGGGCGCGCCACCAACCGCGGCGCCGAGGAGAGCCGGCTGGGCCTGGAGGTGGACGGTCGCCGGGTGCGGGTGGCGGTCGCCGCGGGGAGCGCCGAGGACACCTTCCAGGCGGTGTGCCGCGCCCTGCCCCGGGGATACCGGGCCGAGGTGGTCGAGAGCCCCGGTCCGGACCTGGTGGTCTTCCAGCTGCGCCCCGGGTCCGCGGCGGCTTCGGAGCAGGTGCCTCCCGCGCCGCCGGTCTCGGCGACCGCGACCGCGCTCTTGCGCTTCGCGCGGGACTACACCCAGACGGTCGAGGGCCGGCTGAACCCGGGCGGGCAGCTCACCATCGAGTACGACCCCGCGCGGGCGAAGCTCACCCATAGCCTCAACGGCTTCCCGGCGTGGGGGGTGCAGGCCTTCGTCAGGCTCGTCCCCGGAGGCGAGGTCGTCGAGGGCGCCGCGGTGGTGTTCCAGAGCAGCTTCGGGCGGCCCGCGAAGCGTCCGCTGCCCAGGCCGGTGGTGGTGCCCATCCCCGACGACGCGACCGAGGTACAGGTGTGGTTCCGCAACTGGACCGGGGCCGACCGCCCGGCCGAGTTCTGGGACTCGAACTTCGGGAAGAACTACAGCTTTCCCGTGGACCGGGGCTGAGGCTTCAGCGCCGGCGCACGCCCGGCAGGAGCGCCAGGACGCGGTCGCGCAGGCGGGACCCCTTGGGGTCGCCGGACGCCCGGACCTGGAGGAGGGGCAGCTTCCAGAGCGAGCGGGCGAGCGTGGCGGCGAGCTCCGCCGGGGTCGCTCCCCGGGCCTCGACCCCGACCTTCAGTCCCAGGTTCAGGTCCTCCATCGCGCCGCGGGCGACGGTGGTGGTCCCGTCCGAGCGGATCTCCACCACCAGGCGGGCCACGACCGGAGGCTCTCCGGCGTGCGCGAGGTCCTGGGCGACGGGCTCGGCCAGCGC
>CAZAIE010001079.1:0-2941 GCA_964485035.1 uncultured Myxococcaceae bacterium
GTCATGGACTCGTCGCCCATCGAACCCGCCCCGGTTCCTTCTCCGTCCGCGGACCCCGCCGAGGTCCTGCCGGCGGGGACGCTGGTGCTGGACGGGCGCTTCCGCCTCGAGCGGCTGCTGGGCGGCGGGGGCATGGGCCTCGTCTATCTCGCCGAGCAGGTCTCGCTGGGCCGGCGGGTGGCGCTCAAGGTGCTGCGCCGCGACCTCTCCCACGAGGGCATGGCCGCGCGCTTCCGCCGCGAGGCGCTGCTCCTCTCCTCGGTGGATCACCCCGGCGTGGTGCGCGTCATCGACTTCGGCCACCACCAGGGCGCCGCCTGCCTGGTCATGGAGTACGTCGAGGGCGAGTCGCTGGAGGCGCTGTTGCAGCGCGAGGCGCCGCTCGCTCCCGAGCGCGCCGAGGCCCTGCTGGGCCAGCTCGCACGCGGCCTCGCGGCCATCCACGCCCAGGGCATCGTCCACCGCGACCTCAAGCCCGACAACGTCACCGTCTCCCGGGCGCCGGACGGGACCGAGGTGGCGCGGCTGCTCGACTTCGGCATCGCGCGGCTGGCCGAGCCCGAGCCGGAGGCGGGCGTCACCCAGGTCGGGCTGGTGCTGGGCACGCCCGAGTACATGTCCCCCGAGCAGGCGACGGGCCAGCCGCTGGACGCGCGCAGCGACCTCTACGCCCTGGGCGTCCTCGCCTTCCGCATGCTCTCCGGCCGCCACCCGCTGCCCGGGCCCACCCCGCGCGAGTACGTCACCCAGCAGATCCACCAGCAGCCGGCGAGCCTGCTTGAGGCGGTCCCGGCGATCGCCGCCCGTCCGCTCCTCGCCGACCTGGTCGCCGCCTGCCTGGCCAAGGACCCGGCTGCCCGTCCGCAGACCGCCCAGCAGTTCCTGGAGCGGCTCGCCGCGCCGCCGCTCCTCCTCACCCAGACGCTGACCGCGGTGCAGCGCGCCGAGGCCATGCCGGCGCGACGCAGTCGGGGCCTGATGGCGCAGCTCGCGGCGGGCGGGGCGATCGTGATCGCGCTGGTGGTCGCCTCGCTGGTGTTCTGGTTCCAGCCCGAGCGCAAGGCGCGGCGGTTGGTCGCCGACCGGCGGGGGAGCGAGGCGCTCCAGGTGATCGACGACTCGGGCGCGGACGCGCAGACCTGGCCCATGAAGATGCTGCGGGCGGCGGCGCTGTACCAGGTGGGGCGCCGGGACGAGGCGCGCAAGCTGCTCGAGGCGGTGCCCGACGTGCCCCTGGAGCCCGAGGCGGTGGAGGCGCTGGCCGACGACTTCGGCCGCGGCGAGAGCGCGCGCACCCGCAAGATCATCGCCTCGTGGCCCAAGGCGCGGGCGCTGCCGCTGCTGCAGGAGCTGGCGCAGCGGGAGCAGAGCTGGGCGCAGTGGGGCGCGCTGCGCTTCGTGGACCTGGAGCACGCCGGCCAGGGACTGCCGCTCGCGAACCTCTACGTCGCCGCGCTCGAGAGCCGGGACTGCGGCATCCGCGCGGTGGCCGCCAAGCGCCTCGCCGAGCTCCGGGCCGACGCCGCCCTCGAGCCCCTGCGCCGCCTGCGGAAGCTGCCGCGGAAGAAGACCCTCTTCGCGGACGACGAGTGCGGCCAGGACGCGGCCGCGGCGGCGCTGCAGCGGCTGGAGCGGGAGCTGGCGCCGTAGCCTGCGGTCAGCTCGCCTTGAGCCGCGGCTCCCCGACGAGCTTCAGGTTGCCCTTCCCCTCGAACATCGACTCCAGGAACCAGCGCATCAACTCCGGCTCCTGGCCGCTCTCCACCCGCTCCCAGTCCGGCTGCGCGAGCACCCGGGTGTTCAGCGCGATGGTGACCTGGAAGGCCTTGCCCGCCAGCTTCTTGAAGCCCGAGATGCGGTAGCAGGCGTTGGCCTTGAACGAGCGCTGGACCCAGAGCTTGAGGTCGTGCTCGTCCGAGCCGGTGAACGTGCGGTCGGTGATGGCGATCTCGATCTCGGCCTCGACGAACATGGGCTGCCTCCGTGGGGGCCCCTGCTTAGCTCCACCCCGCCCGGGGCCGCAAGGTCTCGTTGCGTGCCCGCTGGGCCCGGTACAGGATGCGCCCCCTCATGCTCGTCGCCCTGCGCACGTTCGGCCTCGCGGTCCTGACGCTGACCTACCTGGTCGCGCTGCAGCTGCGGGTCTGGACCTCGCCGCGCGCCGGGCGGCCGGCGCTGGTGCGGCGCTGGATGCATCGCTACGGCCGCCACGCCCTCAGCCTGCTCGGCGGGCGGGCCACGGCCTCGGTCCCCTGGGGCACGCTCGTCCCCGGCGCCGACGGGCGCGGGGTGGGCCGGGTGTTCGTGCTCAACCATCGGTCGATGCTCGACATCTTCGTGTACCTCTCGTTCCTCGACGCCAAGGCGCTCAGCCGGGCGGACCTCGCCGGCTGGCCCATCATCGGGCTGGCGGCGCGGACGGTGGGCACCGTCTTTGTGGACCGCTCCAGCCGGCGCAGCGGGCACGCCGCGGTGCAGGCCATGGCCGGGGCGCTGGCCGAGGGCCGGGGCATCCTCGTCTTCCCCGAGGGCACCACCTTCGCCGGCGACGAGGTGCGGCCCTTCCGCAACGGGGCCTTCGTGGCCGCGGTGCGCGCCGGCGCGCAGGTGGTCCCGGTGGGGCTGGCGTACGAGTCGGAGCGCGCCTGCTTCGTCGACGAGTCCTTCCCCGCGCACTGGAAGCGCATCGGCTCGATGGGACGGATCCGCGTGGGCGTGGAGGTGGGCGAGCCGCTCGCTCCCGGTGACGACCCGGACGCGCTGAGGAGCCTCGCGCAGGCGCGGGTCCAGGAGTTGGTCCGACGCGCCCGCGCGCGCCTGGCGACGGACCAGGGAGCGGGCCCTGGTCCGTCCGGAGCGCCTCAGGCGTAGAGGTCGATGAGCGTCCCGCGCGAGGCGTCCGCCGCGGGCTCGGCCTTCGCGGTGCCCTCGTCCTGGGCTG
>CAZAIE010001080.1:0-2940 GCA_964485035.1 uncultured Myxococcaceae bacterium
ACGTTGCTTTGCGCGGTGTAGTCGCCCGGTGCCACGGCGCTGCCGTCGCTGGTGCCACCGGACGTGCTGGAGGAACTGCACACCCGCGGCGAGATCGACCTGTACGACCCCTCGGGGCACCTCGTCACCCGGGCCGAGGACGAACAGGACATCGAGGTGGGCGACGAGGACATCGAGATCCTCGAGGGCCACGAGAACGGGCGGCCGGCGGACCCCGCGGAGGTGATGGTCAGGCTGCAGGAGGTCCCGTTGTTCTCCGCGCTGGACCGGGACGCGTTCCTCGAGCTCTCGCGGGCGGTGCGGCTGCGGACGGTGGGCGACCACTGCCTGGTCTTCCGCGAGGGCGAGGAGGCCAACTCCTTCTTCCTGCTGGCCGAGGGGACGATCGAGATCGTCAGGCGGCTGGGGCGGCGCGAGGCGACGCTGCGGCAGGTGGAGGCGGGCGAGCCCTTCGGCATCTTCGGACTCTTCGCCGGGAAGGTTCGAGCAGCGCACGCGCGGGCGCTGGGCCACGCGTCGGTCCTGGAGATCCCCGCGGGGGCGTTGGCGAACGTCATCCACACCCGGCCCAAGGCGCGCATGGCGCTCTCCCAGTTCTTCCGGGAGCGGTTGCTGGAGCACTTCCTGGGCTCCTCGCCCATCTTCGAGGACCTGGACGTCGCGGCGCGGCGGGAGCTCATCGCCCAGTTCCGGCAGAAGCGGGTCGGCCCGGGGGAGGCGGTGGTCTCGCCGGGCGAGGTCTTCAACGGGCTGTTCCTGGTCATCGTGGGCCGGGTGAACATCACCCGCCGGGTGGTGGGTGGTCGGGAGCAGGAGCTGGCGGCGCTGGAGCGGGGCCACTTCTTCGGCGTGGTCTCGGCGCTCTCGGGCAACCCGTGCCGCTGCTCCATCACCGCGCTGGAGGAGTCGACCCTCACCTACCTGCCCCAGCGGGCCTTCAACGAGTTCGTGAAGAACCACCCATCGCTTCGGGAGCTGCCGCAGCGGCTGGCCGTCGAGGGCATGGTGGTGGAGAAGGACATCTTCGTCGGAGCCACCGGGGTCCCCGGGCTGTCCTGACGTGGGAGGCGGCATGGGCCTGGACTGGAAGAAGCTGCTCACCATCGCCGCGGCGATTGCGGTGGGGGTGCTGTTCTGGAGCAGCCCCGTGCTCTACCCGCTGAAGCTGCTCACCGTGCTCATCCACGAGTCCGGCCACGCGCTGGCGGCGAAGTTGGTGGGCGGGACGGTGGAGTCCATCACCATCGACCGGCTCGAGGGCGGGCTGTGCACCTTCCGCTTCGAGCCCACGTTCTGGAACCAGGTGGTGACTTCGTCGGCGGGGTACCTGGGCAGCGCGCTGAGCGGCGCGCTGCTCCTCTTGGTGACCGTGCGCTGGCGGGCCGGCCGCTGGGTCCTCGGCGCGCTGAGCCTGGGGCTGCTGGTGGTCACCGTGCTCTGGGCACGCAGCTTCTTCACCGTGGGGGTCGCGCTGGGGATGTCGGTTTCGCTGGGCCTGGCTGCACGGTTCCTCCCTGTGGAGTTCTCGCAGGTCCTGGCGACGTTCATCGCCGTCTTCAACAGCCTGTACGCGCTCTTCGACCTCCGGGACGACCTGTGGAGCGCCGAGCGTCGCGCGGGCACGGACGCGGCGCTCCTGGAGAAGGCGACGCACATCCCGTCGGTGGTCTGGGCAGGGCTCTGGAGCCTGCTCGCGATCGCGCTCTTGGGAGGGGCGCTCTGGCTCTCCACCAAGGGGCGGCGGCAGGAAGGGCCCAAGGCCTCGCTCCCAGGCGTCCCGAAGTAGCGAAACCGAACACCGACAATCAGGGACTCGAGTTGTCGGCCCGGAACGAACCGCCGCCAGATTCGGCACCTGAGACCGAGGAGTGGGATCACCCAACCCGGGTTACGTGGCCGCGAGCTCGGGGCGTGAGTTCGAGGAGAGCCCCGCGCGGCCACTCCGCTTTTTTGCACGATACCCCTGGATGGCCGGGGAGCCTGGGAAGGGCTAGTCGAAGGGGAAGAGTCTGCTGGGCTTCGTACCCAAGCAACGGCTGGAGCGAGGGGGGCCGGCCGGCCCCCGCGCGGCTTGCCTTGCGGGCTTCCTCGTCACCCCGAGGCAAATGGTCCTGCAGGCGGCCTTACGCGCGCGGCGCCTCGCGGCGCCCTCTGCGGGCGCTGGTGCGCAGCTCGTCTCGGAGAAGAGCCAGTCAGGATCCCGCCCACCGTCGTCGAGGCGCGCGCCGCGCAGGGCGTCACGTGTGGAGGAACCTGGCTTCTGTCCAAAGTCGTTTCTGGAAGAAGTGTTCCCTTCCATGCCCCGGGAGGGTCACTGCGCTGGCCTCGGGATACCGTTCGGGCACCCGGGGTACACACCTCCACTGCCCCAAAAAATCGGAGTGGCCGCGCGAGGCGAGCCTCAACCATGACCTCCGAGCTCGCGTCCACGTAACCCGGGCGGGATAGGCAGGTGCGGAAGTAGGTCACCGCGGTCCGCCGCGCGGTCAGCGCAGGCAGGCAGGCAGGCCCGGCCATTGTCGGCCGGCCCTCGGAGTGGTTCGATAGCTCTTCATTGGCGCGGTCGGACCCGTTGCACGGGAGCCTCAGTGGGGAAGGACGGTCTGCTGGTTCGGGAGTCCGAGGAGCACCGCGACCCGCCCTGGCTCGGCGGCGAACCTCTCGTAGTGGCCGCAGCCACGCTCGCGGTCCTGCTCTGCGGCGCCGTGACCGCCCTGGGGACCTACTGGCTGGCCCAGGGCTTCTCGGTGGGCGCCCGGCTCCGCTCGTGTCCCGAGGGAGTGTGCTTCGGACTGGTGGGCCCCACCGGCCCGGCCGGGGCCGCCGGGCTGCGCGAGGGCGACCGGCTCGCGAGCCTGGGAGGACACGCGCTCTCGACCCTGGTCACCAGCCCCGACCCCGACTACCTCTCGACCTGGGAGCAGCGCCGCGCCTTCTACT
>CAZAIE010001081.1:0-584 GCA_964485035.1 uncultured Myxococcaceae bacterium
GTGGCAGGGGGATGACGGGACGATTGCCCCGTCACCCCCTATGCCGATCGGGGTCGCCAGGCCCAGGCTGCGATGGCATCCATCCCCGGGTCGCTGCTAGAGAAACGCCATGTCGCTCTTCATCTGGAAGGACTCCCTGGACCTCGGCGTGGACTTCCTGGACCGCGAGCACCAGGACCTCGCCGATGCGGTGAACGCCCTCTTCGAGGTCATGGCGCGCAACGAGCCGTACTCGGTCGTGGCCCCGCTCCTGACCTCGCTCGTCCAGAAGACCGAGGCCCACTTCGTGAGCGAGGAGGCTGCCTTCACCGGCTACCCCGCCACCGAGGCCCATCGGGCGCGCCACAAGGAGCTGCTGGCCCAGCTGCGCCAGCTCCAGGCCGACTCGGCCGAAGGCAAGGTCCAGCTCGCGCTGAGGGCCATGCAGTACCTGCACAGGTGGCTCGTCGAGCACATCGAGACCGCCGACCGCGACCTCGTCCGCTACCTGAAGGCCAGGGGCTGAGCGCTCACGCCTCGACGCGCTGCGCGGGCTTGCTCCGGGGCATCGCCCAGAGCACGCCGCCGACGAGCGTCGCCGGGAC
>CAZAIE010001081.1:594-2931 GCA_964485035.1 uncultured Myxococcaceae bacterium
ACCCGGTAGAGCAGCGCGAACGCGACCGCGCGCTCTGCGTCCACCCCGAACAGCGCAAGCGCCAGCGCTCCGCCGGCCTCGAAGGCCCCGAGCTGCGCCGGGGTCGAGGGCAGGGTGATGGCCAGGTTGATGCCCACGAGTACGCCGATGGCGGCGCGCCAGTCGGGGTTGATCCCCACCGAGTGCAGACACACCGCGATGAGCACGATCTCCGCGGCGTCCGCGGCCCAGGACCAGCCCGCCGCCTTCGCCAGCGAGCGGTGGTCCAGGGCCCAGAGATCGGCGAGGCGTCGCTGGCCCCCGCGCTTGCGGAAGACCACGTACCCGAGCCCGAGGGCAGCGAGCATCGCCGCTCCCACTCCCGCGTACGCGAGCGGGACGCGCGGCAGGTGGACCAGGCCGAGCGGCACCAGCGGCAGGCAGCACGCGACCAGCGTCACCGTCTCGACGACCTTCTCGGTCAGCTGCATCACCGCGACCTGGCCCAGCGCGTAGCCGTGTCCGACCAGGTCGCGGGTCCTCACCAGCTCGCCCAGCCGCAGTGGCACCAGGTTGTTCGCGGCCTGGCTCGTGATGAGGCTCCGCGCCGACTCGAGGTAGCGGAACGGCCGGCCGCCCGCGGGCAGGGGCAGCACCTTCACCAGCGCGTGGAACCGCAGCGCCCGGAGCAGGAAGTTGACGGTCAGCAGCGCGGGGACGGCCGTCGCCATCCACAGCGGGTCGGTCCGGCGCAGGGTCTGCCAGACCTTCGCGAAGTCGACCTCTCCGGCGCCCCAGACCACCACCGCCACGACCACCGCGACCGTGCCCAGGCGCAGCGCCCAGGTCAGCGCCCGGCGGTCGGACTTCACGCGACCCACCCGCAGATCCTCGGGCCCACGCGCTCCATCAGCGGCCGGGGGAGCCGCGCCCAGAGCTTCACCCCCAGGTTCGCCCACCTGTTGAAGTCGGTGGAGAAGATGGGGCGCGCCTTGCCCGGCGTGTGCAGCACTGCGTACACGGGCTCGAGCCGCGTGTTCCACTTGCCCTTGAAGACCAGGTTCGACGAGTGGCGGGGCGTGGTGCCGAAGTCCAGGGTGTGCAGCTTCTGCTCGTGCGCGAACTTCATGATCTCCCACCACAGGAGGTAGTTCGCGCGCAGCTTGAAGACCTCGGGCCGCGACGAGGCGAAGGGCACGTACATGGTCCCCTCGTGCCAGGCGACGTACGCGCCAGCGACCGGGCGGCCCTGCAGGTGCAGCGTGAGCACCGTCGAGTGACCACCCATCCGGTCCAAGAGGGCGTGGAAGAACGGCCGGCCGTACATGGGCGAGCCCTTGCGGTGCATGTTCTCGCCGAGCACGTCGTAGAAGCCCTCGAACTCGCCGTGGCCGATGCGGGGCGTGAGCCCCTCCTTCTCTGCCCGGCGCACCTCCGTGCGCAGCGCGGACTTCAGGCCCTTCCAGAGCGTGTCCACGCTCTCTGTCAGGTCCATCTTCGCGATGACGGTGGGGCTCGTGGCCTCGAGGCCGGTCCACGCGGGCGGCTCGCCGAGGATCTTCAGGTAGAGGTACTTGGCGCGGCCCTGGTCGATGTACTGGCAAGCGGCCTTGACCAGCGCCTGACCTGCCGCCTGGTCCTCGACGAGGAAGGGGCCGTAGGCGCCGAACGGGCCCGACGTGTAGTACGCCGCGAGAGGCCGTCCCACGCGCAGGAGCGGCAGCACGCCCCGCACGCGGCCTCCCTGGCCGTCGCGCGCGAGCAGGAAGGGCGCTTCCATCCCGTAGGCGCGCTCGACCACGTCCTTCCACGCGCGCAGGTGGTACAGCGTCGCGTCGTGGCGGGTGGCCACGTAGGCGTCATAGTCGGCGGTGTCCGAAGGGGTCTGGATGGGGTGAACGAAGGGAGTGGTGTCCGTCGCCAACGATGCCTCCGCGGGTCGGCCCCGACGCGCGCGGAAACATAGCCACCCCCTCCATCCACCTCAAGCGTGCATCCGCTATCCTCCGGGAACTGTCGGCTTCCTGGAGATCGCCCTGCAGCCTGGCCTCCCACTGCTGCTCGCCCTGCTCGCGGCCCCGCCGCAGGTGGCGCTGGACTGGTCGGCGCCGGAAGGGTGCCCCGACCGCGCGGCGGTCCTCGCAGAGCTCGAGCGCGTCTGGACGCTGGCGCCGACGGGGCCGGTGCGTCTGCTCCAGGTCGGCGGGGCGATCACGCGGGGAGGCGAGGCCTTTCGGCTCGACCTCGAGCTCGCCGGTGACGGTCGGCCGGTCGCCAGCCGCAGCTTCGCGGACGCCTCGTGTGCCGGTTTCGCCCAGGTCGCCGCGCTGGTGATCGCCCTGGCGTCCACCCCTGACC
>CAZAIE010001082.1:0-2931 GCA_964485035.1 uncultured Myxococcaceae bacterium
ACCTTCCTGGACACGATCAGCCGCCGCTCGCGGGGGCTGCCGGCGCTATCCGCGCGGGCTCGCCACTAGCCCCGGCCACGCTCTGCGTCTTCGAGGGCGGCCACGTCGCGGCGGTGCTCGCGGCCACCGGCAGGCCTGCGTGGCACTTCCGGGCGCCGCAGGCGGGCCGGGTGAGCGTGGCGGTCGCGGGAGAGCGGGTCTACGTCGCGGCGGACAATGGCTTTCTGTACGCGCTCGAGGCAGGCAGCGGCCAGGTGGCCTTCCGGGTCCGGGGCAACTGCACCTACGAGGGGCCGGTGGCCGTGGGCTGCGGCCTCGCCACCAGCCTGGGCCGCCTCGACGACGCCCTCTGGCTGGCCGCCGTCGACGCTGCGACCGGCCGGCCGCAGGTCTCCCGGGCCTTGCCGCTGCGCACCGCCGGCGGCCCGCTCCCCTTCCGCCACCGCCTGCTGGTCGGGGGCATGGCCGACGGCGAGTCCTGGGTGCTGGGCATCTCCCTGGCCGGCAAGGACATGTTCCGCACGCCGCTCGGGGCCGCCGCGGGTGTCCCCTCGCTGCTCACCGCCTCAGGGCGCATCTTCGCCGCGCTGCGCGACGGGAGCGTCTCCTGCCTGAGCACCGCGGGGAGAGTGCTGTGGAAGGCCCCCGCCTGCGGCCTGGAGCTCGACCACCCGCTCCCGGCGGTGATCAGGCGCGGGGTGCTGCTGGCCGCGGGGGACCCCATCCGCGCGCTCGACCCGGAGACAGGGGCGGTGCTGTGCGAGCTGCCGCCAACCCAGGGTCTCTCGGCACTCGCCGTGGGGACGAAGCTCGACGTCCACGCCATCGATGACGATGGGGTCGCCGCTTGCTTCCTGCTGGCGACCTACCTCTCGGTGGTGTGAGCGACGAGACAAGGTGGAAGGGCTCGCGGGACGCCCGCCACCACAGGGATCACAGAGCAGCCCTACCGCTTGCCCTTCTTCGCCGGCGCAGCCTCCTCCTCGGGGGCCTCGCGCACCTGCTCCTGCGCTCCCTCCCAGCGGGCCCCGGCGGCGAGCTTCCACTCCGGGGGGGCGGGCTGCTTCCACTCCACCTTCAGCGGCACGTCCTCGCCGGTGAGCACCGAGCGGGTGGCCAGGTCGAAGGTGAGCTGGGTGGTCACCACCTCCGCGGGGATCTTGGGGAGGTCGTAGTAGCCGAAGACGATGCCCGGGGGGAACTCCTCGATGAAGCGCTCGGGGTTGTCGATCTTGAAGGGCTCGCCGGTGGCGCGCATCTCGGTGATCTGCTTGCCCTCGCCGTCCAGGCCGCTGAGCACCATCTCCTGGAAGGCCGCGTTCACCGTCAGCCGCTTCACCTTGGCGCCGCTGGAGCTGTCCTCGCTCCACTTGCGCTGGGTTCCGTAGAGCGCGAAGGAGAGCCGCACCTTGTCCCCGGGCTGCTGCTGGACGTCGTAGATGTCGAAGCGCAGCCCCTTGTCGGCGACCGAGAAGAGCGGGTCGTACTTGCCGGCGCGGGCCAGGTCCCAGAAGGCCTTCACCGTCTTGTAGCGCTCGAGGTACTGCGCGTACTCCTGGTCCTTCACCTTCTTCTGCCGCTTGCGCTGCTCGAGGTCGTCCTCGAACTTCTCGTAGTCCTTGAACGCGGCGAAGCGGTTGTAGTGGTCGGTGAGCTCGTTGAAGTACCACTTGAAGAGCTGCTGCTGCTCGAAGCGGTACTTGCCCAGGTCCGCCATGCTGCGCGCGAGCGGGGCGCGCTCCAGGTACTCCCGGCGCACCCGCTCGAGCCCCAGGCGGTTCTCGTACTCCGCGCTCTTCTTGCGGTAGGCGGAGAGGCCGAACCAGCCGCCTCCCACCAGCAGGACCAGCACGATCCCGAGCTTGACGATGGGGTTGTTCATGGACGCTCCGGCGGGTGCGCGAGGACGGCGACCACTTCCTCAGCGGTTGACGAACGGGGGCAGACGGGCGCGCAGCGCCCCGACCACCATCTCGATGGCGACGTCGTTGTTGCCGCCGTGGGGGATGATGATGTCCGCGTAGCGCTTGGAGGGCTCGACGAAGCTGTAGTGCATGGGGCGCACGCTCTTGAAGTACTGCCCCACGATGGCGTCGAAGTCGCGGCCGCGCTCCTTGATGTCGCGCATCAGGCGCCGGATGATCCGCACGTCGTCCTCGGCGTCCACGAAGATCTTGACGTCCAGCTCCTTGCGCACCGCTTCGATCGAGAGCACCAGGATGCCCTCGATGAGCACCGCGTCGCCCGGCTCGATGCGCGTGGTCTCCTTCTCGCGCACGCAGTCGACGAAGCTGTACTTGGGCTTCTCCACCGCCCTGCCCGCCTTGAGCGCTCGGATGTGGTTGACCAGGAGCTCGGTGTCGAAGGCGTCGGGGTGGTCGAAGTTGATCTCCACCCGCTCCTCGAAGGACAGGTCGGAGAGGTCCCGGTAGTAGGAATCCTGGTCGAGCAGCGAGACCCGGTTGCCCTTGAGCCGGCTGTGGATCTTGTGGGCGACGGTGGTCTTGCCGGAGGCGGTTCCGCCAGCGATGCCGACGACGAGCGGTTCGAACATGGCGGCGCGCATCCTAACAGGAAATGAGGGTACGTCCCCTACTTCGTTCAACTTCCGGCGTTTTCCGGCCCACCGAGCAGCTTCAGACCGGACGGGAGGCTCTCGCCGAACACCCGCTGCTCCTCGGCGTCGGTCAGCTCCACGAACTCGCGGACCATCTGGACCGCCTGCTCCGGCGCCCCGAGTTCGGCCAGTCGCACGGCCACCCGCTCGCGGACGGCGGGGTCGAGGTCCCGGGCCCGGTCCCCCGAGAGCCTCGCGAGCTGGGTGAGCGGGAAGACCAGCTCTGCGGAGCGCGGCGACTGCTGCGCCGCCATCCGCTCGGCCCACTCGCGCGCCACCTATGGTGGGACGCACGCGTGGCCGCTCCCGTAGAA
>CAZAIE010001083.1:0-2927 GCA_964485035.1 uncultured Myxococcaceae bacterium
CTCCCTGGCCAGTGCCCCTGGGGACGCCCGTTCCGATCGCAGTGGCGCCTGAGTCGCTGCCGCCAGTGGTCGACCTCGGGCTCCCGGCGCCGGTCTCCGCTCCTGCTCCTGCTCCGGTTCCTGCGCCCGCTCCGCTTCCGAGGCAGCCGAGCGGCAAGCCCGGTGAACCTGGCCGACCGCCCGTGCACCACGGCAGGGACTCGCCCACGAAGGTGCTGGACCACTACCTCGAGCTCTCCGACCGCGACCACTACTCGTTCCTGGGCCTGCCCGAGGACGTGGAGGCCGCCGCGGTCCGCGTCGCGTGGCGAAGGGTCGAGGAGGAGCTGCTGGAGCATCGCAACCGGGGCACCGCCGTGCAGAAGGCGCAGTTCACGGCGCTCTTGGGACGGCTGGGCCGCGCGCGCGCCGCCCTCGACGACCTGGAGGCTCGGGCTCTCTACGACTCGCGCCGCGGCAACTTCCGGGGCATCGCGTGCAGCCTCGGCGCGGGCCTTGCCCCCGAGCGCCTGGACCGGCTACGGGTGGACTACGTGGCCCGCTTCCCCGACCGCATCGCCCAGGCCGAGCGGCTGGCGCGCGAGGCCACCGCGCAGCTGCAGGCTGGCCGGCCCAAGGGCGCGCGGGAACTCCTCCTCCAGGCCCTGACGCTCGATCCTCTCTCGGCCGAGCTGCAGCGCTGGCTGCGCGAGCTCGTGGTCCCTCCCGAGGTTTGACACCCCCCGGACGCGGCCCTATACCCGGCAGCCATGACTGCTCCCGACGCGTCGTTCGAGGAAGGCTTCCTCACCTCCCGCGATGGCCTGCGGCTCTACCAGCGCTCCCTACAGCCCGTTGACCCGAAGGCCCACGTCGCGGTGGTGCACGGGTACGGTGAGCACTGCGGCCGCTACCAGGAAGTGATGCAGAAGCTTTCGGCTGCAGGCTTCGCCACGCACGCCTTCGACTACCGAGGCCACGGCCGTTCGGACGGGGTGCGTGCCCACGTGGACGACTTCGCCCACTACCTCGCCGACGTGGACGTCCTCGTCGAGCACGCCCGGGCGAAGGCCGCAGGCAAGAAGCTCTTCGTCCTGGGCCACAGCCTCGGCGGCCTCATCCTCTCGAACTGGCTGCTGGGACGCCGGGACGGAGTGGCCGGGGCAGTCTTGAGCTCGCCGTTCATGGGACTCGCCTTCGCGCCTCCAGCGATCAAGACCGCCGCGGCGCAGGTGCTCACCGTGCTGCTGCCCCGCCTGCACATGTCCAACGGCCTGCAGTACGAGCAGCTCACGCGCGATCGGGCGATCCAAGACGCGACGAGGCAGGACCCGCTGTACCAGAAGGTGACCACTCCCCGCTGGTTCACCGAGGCCTCCCGCGCCCAGAAGACTGCTCTGGACCGCGCCGGGGAGATCTCGCTGCCCTGCCTCATGCTGCTGGGAGAGGCGGACCCCATCGCCTCACCTGCGGCGGGCCGCCGGCTCTTTGCCGGAATCGGCTCGAAAGACAAGACCTTGAAGGCCTACCCCGGCTTCCTCCACGAGGTCCTCAACGAGGTCGGCCGCGAAGAGGTCCAGGCCGAGGTCGTGAGCTGGTACGCCCAGCGTGTCTGAGCCTCGCCGCAAGTGCTTGAAATCAGGGGCTCAATGCCTTGCGGCCCCGCGCTTGGCGACGTTGACAGGCCCGTTGGGGGCAGATAGGGTTCCGAAACTTTTGCGGCCGGACGTCCGCTCCGGCGCTTCACCGAGACAGGATGGTGTCTGCGATGGCCACTGAAGGGACCGGGATCATCGGCAAGGGCATCTACATCAAGGGCAACCTCACGGGCGGGGGAGACCTGACGATCGAAGGACGGGTCGAGGGTCACGTCAGCCTGAAGAACCACCTCACCATCGAAGGCACCGGCAAGGTCAACGCGGACATCCGCGTGGAGCGGCTGACCATCAATGGCGAGGCGAACGGCAACATCGACGCGGGC
The DNA here is from genome assembly GCA_964485035.1 of uncultured Myxococcaceae bacterium. Classification (GTDB taxonomy): domain Bacteria; phylum Myxococcota; class Myxococcia; order Myxococcales; family UBA5297; genus CAZAIE01. Next base: position 1,961 of record CAZAIE010001083.1, read on the forward strand.
GACCTGGTGGCCATCAACGCCTCCGCGGTCGTCACCGGCGACATCAAGGCCCCCAAGGTCATCATCGAGGACGGGGCTCACTTCAACGGCAGCATCGACATGGACGTCAAGCTGCCGGACGACATCGACCTTTCCAAGCGCTGATTCGACGAACAGGAGACGCGAGACCATGGCGAACACGGTCATCGGAAGCAGCATCATGATCGACGGCGAGATCTCGGGCGACGAGGACCTCGTCATCCAGGGGACCGTCAAGGGCAAGATCGCGGTGAAGGAGAGCCTCTTCGTCGAGTCCTCCGGCATCGTCGAGGCCGACATCGAGACGCAGAACGTGGAGATCGCCGGGAAGGTGACCGGCAACATCCTCGCGAGCGACAAGGTCGAGCTGAAGACCGACTGCCGCGTGGTGGGCGACATCAAGGCCCCGCGCATCCTCATCGCCGACGGCGCCAGCTTCAAGGGCAACGTCGACATGGACGTCGCCAAGAAGTAGCCCACCTGACCCTCTGCAGGCGGCCCCGCCGCCCAAAGGAAGGGGAGCATGGCCATCCAAGCCAAGGAAATGTCTCGCGCCGAGAGCACCGTGATCGGCGAGTCGATCCTCGTCAACGGTCGGCTCGAGGGTGACGAGGACCTCACCGTGCGGGGCCGCGTGCACGGCTCGGTCACCCTCACCAAGACCCTCATCGTGGAGCCGACCGGCGTGGTCAAGGCCGACGCCAAGGTCCGCAACGCCATCGTCTCCGGCGTGGTGGTGGGCAACATCACCGCCAGCGAGAGCGTGCACCTCACCCGCGAGGGGCGCATGGTCGGCGACATCGCCGCGCCGCGCGTCATCATCGTCGAGGGCGCCGCCTTCCGCGGCCACGTGGACATGGGCCCCGTCGCCGAGCCGAAGCTGGGCGAGCGTCAGCCCGAGCGCCTGCCGGTCACCACCCGCAGTTCGCAGACCGTGGTGGCCCGCCCC
>CAZAIE010001084.1:0-2927 GCA_964485035.1 uncultured Myxococcaceae bacterium
TGCAGCACGTTGGAGAGCACCACCGCGTCGAAGCACGCGTCGGGCAGCGCGAGCGCCGCCACCGCGGGAACCAGCGGAACCGCCGCGCCCGTCGAGGCCTTCAGCCACGCGACCACCGCGACCAGCGGACCGACGGCGACGAGCCCCACCAGCGGCACCGCCCACCGTGCCCAGGCCTCGCCCCGCCGGAAGGGGAACCACGCCAGCAGCGCGAAGCCCAGCGCCCCGCTGAGCGAGGCCGCGCCGGCCCCGCGCTGGAAGGCGAGGAGCAGCAGGCGCAGCCGCGCAGAGAGCTCTGCCCACCCCTGACCGAGCACCTCCGCGTGGTACGGCAGGAACTCCGCGCGGACCAGGTAGACCGTCCCCTGCAGGGCGAAGCCCAGCGCCAGGAGGAGGTAGCAGGCCAGCGCGGCGCGGGTTCGCAGGGGAAGGTGGTCGGGATGATCCATCGATGGCCTCGAGACGGTCTCGGCTCAGAACGGTGCCGGGCGCTCGAAGACGAGCCTCGCACCAGTATGCGGGTGGACGAACGCCAGCGACTCGGCGTGGAGCATCAGCCGGCCCTCGACGCCGCTGCGACCGTACAGGCGGTCCCCCACGATCGGTGCGGCGAGCCCGGCAGGGTGGGCTGCGTGCAGCCGGAGTTGGTGCGTCCGCCCCGTGCGTGGGAAGAGCGCCACGCGGGTCCGGTTGTGTGCGCGAGAGAGCACCCGCCACTCGGTCAGGGCGGCGAGACCGTGCACCGGGTCGTGGATCTGCCGGGGCCGGTCGTCGAGGTCCACGCGCAGCGCGAGCGCCACCTGCCCGGCCTCGCCGGCCACCTCGCCGTCGAGCCAGGCGACGTAGCACTTGTCGATCTCCCGCAGGGCGAACTGGCGCTGCAGCGCGACGTAGGTCGCAACGTCGCGCGCCGCCAGCAACAGGCCCGAGGTGTCGAGGTCCAGCCGGTGCACCAGCATCGGCCCGGTGGCATCCGGGTACCGAGCGCGCAGCCGCGTGAGCACCGAGTCGGAGAGCCGGGCGCTGCCGCCCGGGACCGAGAGCAGGCCGCAGGGCTTCTCCACCACGACGATGAAGCGGTCTTCGTAGACCGTCTTCGGCTCGTCGGCCGGCACTCCCTCGGCGCCGAACAGGGGCGAGGGGTCTGCGGGCAGGCCCTCGAGCATGAACCCCAGCACCGGGCCGCACTTGCCGCGGCAGGGCGGGTAGAAGACGCCGGAGTGGCGGCCCCCGGTGAGCGGCGGCGTGCCCCACCAGAACTCGGCCAGGGCGACCGGGCGCAGGCCGTGGCGGAAGGCGTGCTGCAGCAGCTTCGGCGCGGCGCAGTCGCCGGCGCCGCCCGGGGGGACGTGTGGAGCAAAGAGCTGCCGCAGCGCCCGGCGCTCCCCGCGGGCGTTGAGCACGACGTAGGTGTCGTTGACCTCCTGCCAGAGCTGCCGGGAGCGCTGGGCGCGGTGGGCCGCGAGCGTGTCCCTCTCCTCGTCCAAGGCCCGGAGGCTCGCGACCAGCGCCGACCGCTCCTCTTCGTGGGCCACGAGCAACCGCCGGCGCTCCGCCTTGTCCCCACGGCTCTGCTGGTCGAGCGAGTGCAGCGCCTCCGAGCGCTCGGGCTCGGCGAGCCGCTCGGCCTGCTCCCGCGCCTGCTGGCGCTCGCGCCGGCGTGCGAGGTGCCGCGCAGCCAGGGCGGAGAGCGCCGCGGCCTGGGCCTCGCGCAAGGCGTCGCTTTGTCCGCGGAGCGCGCGCGCCTCGGGACCGGACTCGAGCAGCTCGTGGCGGCGGGTGAGGGCGACCAGTTCCTGCTCCCCCGCGGGCCAGACCCGGCGCTGGGCCTCCTCGTCGAACAGCGGTGGCACGAAGCCGGGAAGCCGCCAGCCGCCGCCGAGCATCCCGGAGAAGCCGCGCAGGTACCCGACCCGGCCAGCGGAATCGGCGAAGACCAGCACGCCGAACATCTTCCCGCCGGCCGGAGCATGGAAGTCGATGCCGCCTGCGAGCGCCCCCCGCCGCAGCGCGTCCTGGACCTCCGCGGCCGCGCGCCGGGCGAGCGGGTGCGGTCCGCTGGCCGCCCAGGGGCTCACGAACCTCCCGGGGAGGTCGGCGCTGGAGCAGCCCTCGAGCCAGACGCCCGTTCCGGGCACGAGCGAGTCGAGAGACTGGTCCACGAGCGCTGGCATCGGCGCGGAGGCTACACGATCGCCGCGGAATCCCGGTCCCTCAGAGCGCGCCCTCGCGGTGGAGCTGGCGGATGGGCTTCAGGTGGAAGACGACCACCAACGCCACGCTGATCGCGAACTGCACCGCAGACCAGGGCCCCCGCCCCTCCCGGAACCCCACCGCCAGGTGCAGCGCGGCGACGTACACCACCGGGACGTACCCGCAGAGCAGCAGCAGCGAGGTGGTGACCACGCGCGCGACGACGTCGGACTGCCCGCGGGCGTTGCGGACGATGAGCACCACCACGCCCATCGTGAGCAGCGACATGAACCCGACGAAGAGGGGCAGCCCGAGCCCGACCAGCGTGGGGCCCAGGCGCGCGAAGGGCTGCTCGCCGGTGAGGACGGTGGCGGCGCCGAAGGCGACCGGCAGGAAGGTGGGGAGCGACGCGAGCGCCGTGCGGGGGAAGAACCGGCCGAGGAGGATGGCCATGTAGATGAAGTAGATGGGCACCACGAGGAAGAAGAGGGCGAGGCGCATGCCGCCTGCGAGGAGCGGGCTCCACTCGAGGTCCTGGGCGAAGTTGATGGCGCCGATCACCCCGATCGACGGCAGCAGCACGTAGCAGCCGAAGTGAAGGCCCAAGAGAAGGCGGTTGACGACGCTGCGGCGCGGCCCGGACGCGGTGCTCATGCCCACGAGCCTCCCGGCTGAGTGGTGTCCGCGTCAACGCCGACCGTGGTAGCACCAGCGGCGGAGGACTCCATGGACGC
>CAZAIE010001085.1:0-2925 GCA_964485035.1 uncultured Myxococcaceae bacterium
CCCCGACGCCGAGGCCCAGCCCCCCGACGCCGAAGTCCCGGCGACCGACGCCGGCTCCACCGAGGACGCAGGAAACACCGACGATGCCGGCTCGCCGGAGGACGCCGCCACCCCGGACGGCGGGCAGGAGTCCGGCACCGCGATCGACGCCGGAGAGGAACCCGAGGTGCCGGATCCCACGCCGGACGCGGGCGCCGCGACGGCCCCCGCTGCGGAGCCTCGTCCCGCCGTGAAACAGCAGGCCGTGGAGACCGTCTCGATCCGCGTCGTCAGCGAGCCGCCGGGAGCCTCCGTGAAGGTGGAGAAGACCGTGTTCGGGACCACGCCCATGCGCCTGAGGTTCCGCCCGGGCATCACCTACGAGCTGCAGTTCCTCAAGCCCGGCTTCCAGACGGGCCGGAAGCTGGTCACGGTGACGGGCCGAAGCGACCAGGTGGTCGGCATCACCCTGGTCAAGGAGCCGGCGCGCCGGAAGCGCTGAGGGCATGACCGGCTTCCTCGCCCTCCCCCGCGGATCCCTCGGCCGCGCCTCGGTGCTGGGCGGAGTGCACCTCGTCGTGGATGCCGCGTGCGTGACCGCGGTGTGGCGAACCGGAGACTCGCGCTGGATCGCCTTCCTCTCGTCCTGGGCGGTGGTCTGCGGCTACGACCTCTTGGCGTTCGCCGGGCAGCTCCCGCTGGGAATCGTGGCCGACCGGCTGCGGCTGACCCGCGCGGCGGCGCTCGCGGGCGTGGCGCTGAGCGCAGCGGCACTGCTCCTCGCGCCGCACAGCACCGTGGCCACCCTGCTCGCCGCGGGACTGGGCAACGCGCTCTTCCACCTCGGAGCCGGGGCCTCGGTCCTGCGGGACCCGTCGTGCGCCACGCCCGCGGGCCTGTTCGTCGCCCCCGGAGCCCTGGGGCTGGGCCTGGGGATGTGGATGGGCAGGACCGGGCTCGGTCCCACCTGGCCGCTGCTGCTCGTCCTGCTCCTGGCCTTGCCGCTGGTGGGCGGCGCGCACGGCGACGCGGACACGACACCGCCAACCGGAGCCTGGTCTGGGCCGGCGGCGCTGGGGACGCTCGCGCTGCTCTTCTTCTCGGTGATGGTGCGTTCCTACGTCGGCTTCGGGGCGAGCCACCAGTGTCCGGCGGGCTTGGCGCTGACGCTGGGCATCCCGCTGGCGGCGTTCGCAGGCAAGGCGGCAGGAGGGGTTGCCGCCGACCGGCTGGGCTGGGTGGAGACGGGCGTGGGGGCCCTGCTGCTGTCCGCGCCGCTCTTGGCCTTCAACGGCGGGAGCGTGCCGGTGGTGTTGGTGGGCCTGGTGCTGTTCCAGATGACGATGCCAGTGACGCTGGTGGCGACGGCGCGGCTGCTCCCAGGACGGCCGGCCACGGCGTTCGGACTGCCCTGCCTCGCGCTGATCCTGGGAGCGCTGCCCACCTTCACTGCGGCGGGGCGCTTCTACAGCCCAGGTGCCTTCGGGGGACTCGTCCTCGTCTCGGCAGCGGCGCTGCTGGTGGCGCTGCGCACGCCCCGGCGGCGGGTCGCGGCGAGCTAGGCGCGACCGGGGCGAGTGTCGCCGATGCCGTTGAAGTGCTGGCAGACCGTGCGCTCGCCGTCCTTCAAGGTGATCTCCAGATCGAGGAACAGGTAGCCGTCACGAGTCTCGAGGGTGCCCTTGGCCTGGGGCTCCACGGTGTCCACGTAGCCATCGACCCCGAGCGGGATCACCACGGTGGGACGGTCCTCGGGGTCGAGGCCGCACGGGACCATGAGGGTCAGCGAGCCATTGGCGCAGCAGAGGGTCGCCAGCGTCTCCGTCCCGTCCTCGCCGCGGATGACCAGACCGTACTCTCCGTCGAGCAGCTCGCCGAGGTTCTGGGGGAGCTCGGCGACACTCTGGAGGAGCTTGGAGAGCTCGCGCTGGTAGGCCGCGAGCCCGGAGGGGGTGAGGCGGTCCAGGAGCTTGTCGAAGGTCCGTCGGATGGAAGCCAGAGCGTGGGGCGAGGAGCGGAGCTGGGCGAAGAGCGCCTTCACCTCATTCGCGTCCAGCGCGGTCAGCCTGTCGAACCCCTCGTGATTCCCTGTCTTTTCCATATTCCACGACCCCGGCGTGAGCAGCAGCCCCGATCTTCATCGGCTCAAAGTGCGGCGGAGTTTGGCAAAAACCGCCGCATCCCGACATGTCCGGGATCACGTTCCACCGAGAGAAATCTTTCTCCCGCCCACCCAGTCCACCCAGTCGTCCACCAGACACACCACGGCCGCAGCGAGGCGGCGCCCCGTGCGGCCGTGAGACAGCAGACCGAGACCTACTTGAGGACCGGCTTGATGGCGCCGAGCACGCTCTCGCGGACCGCCTCGTCGGTGAAGACCGGAAGATTGCCGGGGACCGAGGCCGCGGGGATGCCGCTCTTGGTGAGCCGCTCGATGGCAGGCAGCGCCTTGGTGCGGAACTCCGCGAGCCGGGTGCGGATCTTCTCCTCGGTGTCGTCCGAGCGCTGGATGACCGGGGTGCCGCAGGCCGTGCACTTGCCGTCCGGGGTGGGCTTCTTGAACTCGAGGTGGAAGACCTTGCCGCAGGTCTTGCTCGAGCAGATGCGCCGGCCAATCGTGCGGCCCACGATGGCCTCGTCCTCGCCCTCGACCACCAGCACCAGGTCGATCTTGGTGCCCGCCTCCTTCACCAGCGAGAGCAAAAAGTCGCTCTGCTCGGGGGTGCGGGGGTAGCCATCGAGCACCAGGCCCTTGCCGTTGGCAGCCCGGAACGCTGCAGCGAGCAGTGCGTTGGTGATGTCGTCTGGGACGAAGAGCCCGCGGTCCACGTACTGCGCGGCCTTGAAGCCCAGCACCGCTGCATCGACCGCGACGCCCGCGGCCTTCGCCGAGGCCTCCACTGCGGCGCGCAGCGAGCGGCCCCAGCGCAACTCTTCCTTCATGCG
>CAZAIE010001086.1:0-1754 GCA_964485035.1 uncultured Myxococcaceae bacterium
CCGCACGCATCGCCCAGGCACTCCGGGTTGTCCTGCATCTGCTGCGCGAAGGCCGGCATCGAGCTCAGCGCCATCAGCGCGGCCACCAGAATGCGAAGGGTCGACTTCATGGGGTTCTCCTTGGGACAGTGTTCCAACTCGCCGCTTTAGTGGACCGCTCGAAAAGAAACGGACGTGAGAAAAGTTGCGCCCGCCGCTCATCCCGCCAGAAGCCCCGCAACTGCCGGCAGTTGGCTCCAGCGCCCCCAGTCTGGACGCAAAGCGACCTCAGAGGCCGGCCAGCCATCCGTTGGAATGTTCCGTAAATTCAGCCACATAGAGCAGAGCGAGTCGGGCAAGGTGGTGCCAGGGGCGGTGCCAGGTCTCAATAAAGTCATGGAAATCCAGGCGCTTGCGCAACCTCGACTACTCCACCCCATTCCCCTGCAGCTTCACCTTGATCTGGGTGGTCTTCAGGTCGTCGCTCGTCGCCGTGAGCTCGCCGGAGTCCTCCCCCAACTTCAGGGGCTTGAAGACCACGCCAATCTCCACCTGGCTTCCCTTGGCGACCACGACGGGCCCCGTCGCGGACGCCGCGAGCGCGAAGCCAGCGTTGGCCGAGGTGACCGCGAGCCCCGTCAGCGTGACGTTGCTCCCGCCGAGGTTGCGCACGGTGACCGACCGGCTGCCCGTGCTCCCGACCTGGACGCCCCCGAACTCCAGAGTCCCCGGCGCAACCGTCAGCGTCTCCTCCACGGCGACCGCCGAGAGGGGGATCTTCTGGGCGATGCACTTCGCCTTCCCCGAGAGCGGGAGACGGCCGCTGAAGGTGCCAGGCTCCATCGCGGCGAGCCGGACGGTGACGGCGACCGAACCGCCGGCCGGCACCTTCAAGGTCCCGGGCTCGGACTTGAGCGAGAAGACGCCATCACCCTCCAACTCGCCGACCCCGACGCTCCAGTCCAGCTCGGACCCGTTGGAGATGCGCACCGCCTTCGTCTGCAGGATGGCCGTGGGGACGGTCCCGAAGTCGACCGACGCTGGCTCGACCAGGCACTTGCCGTCGACGCCCTTGCCCGTCAGGTGGAGCACCACCTGCGGCACCGTGGCGTTCTCGAGCTCGAGCACCAGATCGACGGAGACCGGGCCCGCGACTGGGGGGACGAAGACCACCACGAGCTTCGCCTCGTCCCCCGCGGGCACGGTCAGGGGGACCAGCCCGCTGTCGAGCATGAGGCCGGTCCCGGCGCTCGAGGGCTTCTCCGCGGTGACGCGCAGGCTCGACTCGCCGCGGTTGGCCAGGCGGAAGGTCTGCCGCACCTGGTCGCCGAGGAGCACCGGCCCCAGGTCGATGCTCACCTCTTCCCCTTCCGGTCCCGAGAGGGGCGACAGCACCGGGACTCCGGGCCGGGGGCTCTCGGAGCACGCAGCGAGAAGAAGGAGGGCAAGCAGCGGGCGGCGTCGCATTCGGGGGACCTCTTCGATCGGAGGCGGCGATTGTAGCCGCCCCCGCGTCGTGGGGATTCGGTTAAGCTCTGCCCGCCCATGGATGCCCTCTCCCTCGTCGGCGCAGCGCTGATTTCCGGGCTGCTCGCGCTCGAGCGCAAGGCCATCCTCCAGGCGGCGCTCTCCCGGCCGCTGGTCGCCAGCGCCCTGGTCGGGCTGGCGCTGGGACGTCCCGCCGAAGGGCTCGCGGTGGGGGCGGCGCTCGAGCTGTTCCACCTGGGCGCAGTGAGCCTGGGCGCGGCGATGCCCGACAACGAGCTCTTCACCGC
>CAZAIE010001086.1:1764-2922 GCA_964485035.1 uncultured Myxococcaceae bacterium
GCCGTGGCCGGGGCCGCCTGCGCCTCCGGGCTCGCCTCGAAGACAGTGCTCCCGCTCCCGGCCGTCCTCGCCTGTGCGGTGCTCGCCACGCTCCCCGCCGCCAAGCTCGGCGTGCTCGCCGACCGGCTCTCGCTCCAGCTCAACTCGCGGGTGGTGCGGCTCCTGGAGGGCGTCTCCGCGACCGAGCGGATCCGCCATGGCCTGTGGCACAACCTCTACGGCCTCTGGGTCCCCTTCCTCACCACGGGCGCCGCCTGCGTCCTCGGCGCGCTGCTCGGGCTGTTCGTGCTCCCCGCGCTGCTGGGCCTGCTCCCCGGTGCGGGGCTGGCGCGCGGGCTGGCGATGGCGTGGGGCGCCTTCCTGGTGGTTTCCGCCGCGGCCGCAGCCCGCACCGTGCAGACGCCGCACGGCCTGGGCTGGGCGCTCGCCGCCGCCGCCGTCTCCGCGGGAACCCAGGCTGCCGGACTGTGGGAGGGACGATGACCGCCCCCCGGCTGGACCCCCGGACCCTGCGGCGCGTGTTTTGGCGCTCGCTCTTCCTGCAGGCCGCCTGGAACCCCAAGGGCATGCAGAACCTGGGGTTCGCCTTCGCGCTCTACCCGGCGCTGGAGAAGCTGTACCCCGACCCGGAGAAGCTGGCGGCGGCGACCGAGCGACACCTGTGCTGCTTCAACTCCCACCCCTACTTCGCGGCCACCATCCTCGGCGGAGCGGTGCACCACGAAGAGAAGATCGCCCGGGGGGAGGAGCCGCCCGAGGCGGTGGTGGGCTTCAAGCAGGCGCTGATGGGGCCGCTCGCGGCGCTGGGCGACGGGTTCTTCTGGCTCTCGCTGCGCCCGGCGTGCGGGGCGCTCACCGCCGCGCTGGCGTCGGCCATCGGCCTGGCGGTGGGCGACCTGGTCCCGCCCGCAGTGATCGCCCTGGGCGCCATCGCCTTCTACCTGCTGGGGTACAACGTGGTGCACCTGGTCATGCGCGCGCGCTTCTTCTGGCACGGCTACCGGCTGGGAGACGCGGTGGTGCCGGACATCGCCGCCTCGCGGCTGCCTGAGCTGGGTCAGCGGCTGCGGGTGGTGGCCGCGGCCAGCGCCGGGGTCGCCGGGGGCATGGGGGCGCTGACCCTGCCCGCCGAGGCCCACGTCCTGCGCTGGGCGGCCC
>CAZAIE010001087.1:0-2916 GCA_964485035.1 uncultured Myxococcaceae bacterium
GTACACGGCGCCGGTGGGGGCGGCGGTGTGGGAGCGGCTCTCGACCCGGGGGCCGCTGGGACGGCACCTCGTCCTCGCGCTCTCGGCGTGCACGCTGGGGCTGACCGCGCTGCTCTTCGGCGGCGGCGCGGCGCTGAAGCTGTCGCCGGCGGCGGTGGCCGCGGGCGCGCTCTCGTCCTTCGGGAGCGGCTTCGACTCGGTCTACGGCAAGAAGCTGATGGGGCGGCTGCACGCGGCGACGCTCCTCTTCTACGGGATGGTCGCGGCCTTCGTGGCCACGCTGGCCATCCGCTGGCCGCCGCAGACCTTCGTGGACCTGTTCCCCGCCCACACCGGCCAGGTCCTGTTCGTGGCGGTGGCGGCGACGCTGCTGCCCTTCCTGCTCTACTTCGTGGGGCTCTCGCGGCTGCGCCCGGTGGAGGCGATGCTGCTCGCGCTGGTCGAGCCGGTGGTGGGCGTGCTCGGCGCCTGGGCGGTCCTCGGCGAGCGCCTCACCCCGCTGCAGCTCGGCGGCGCCGCGGTGATGCTGGCCGGGGTCGTCCTGGCCGAGGCGCGACGGTAGAGTCCTCCGCTCCACGTCCGAGGTGCGCATGTCCATCGACCCACAGGGCGAGTTCCTCTCCCGCATGTACGAGCTCAAGGACCTGGGCGGGGTGCTCGGCGTCCTCTCCTGGGACCAGGAGACCTTCATGCCCCCCAAGGCCGCGGAGTGCCGCGCCCAGCAGCTGGGGACGATGCAGGGGCTCTACCACGAGCGGCTCACCGCCCCGGAGCTGGGCCACGCCCTCGACGCGCTCGGTACGCGTACCGACCTCGCCCCGGACCTCGCGGCCATGGTGCGCAACGTCCGCTGGGAGCGCGACCGGGCGGTGCGCGTGCCCGCGCGGCTGGTGAAGGAGCTGGCGGAGCGGCAGTCGCTCGCGGTGGAGGCCTGGCGCGGGGCGCGGGTGCGCAAGGACTTCGCCCTGTTCCGCCCGCACCTCGAGGCGCTGGTCGCCCTGCGCCGCGAGCAGGCCGACGCGCTGGGGCACGAGGGCGAGCGCTACGACGCGCTGCTGGAGGCCTACGAGCCGGGCATGCGCGTGGCGCGCCTCGCTCCGTTGCTGGAGCGCGTCCGCGAGAGCCTGGTGCCGCTGGTGCGGGCCATCGTCGGCAGCGGGCAGAGGCCCCCGAACCCGCTCGCCGGCCTCTCCTTCGACCCCGCGCGCCAGTGGGACTTCACGCTCCGCGTCCTGCGCGACATGGGCTTCGACCTCGAGGCCGGTCGCCAGGACCGCTCGACCCACCCCTTCACCGGCGGCGGCGGCCACCCCTGCGACGTCCGGCTCACCACCCGGCTGCTCGCCGACAACCCCATCTCCGGGCTGATGAGCACCATCCACGAGGCGGGGCACGGGCTCTACGAGCAGGGCTTCGCCCCAGGGGACGCGCGGACCTACCTGGCCCAGGCCCCCTCCTTCGGCCTGCACGAGTCGCAGAGCCGCTTCTGGGAGAACCTCATCGGGCGCAGCCGGCCGTTCTGGGCGCACTACCTGCCTCAGGTGCGGGCGGTGTTCCCGCTGGAGATGCAGGGCGTGGAGCTGGGCCCCTTCTACTCCTGGCTCAACGCCGTCGAGCCCAGCCTCATCCGCGTCGAGGCCGACGAGGTCACCTACAACCTGCACATCCTCGTGCGCTTCGAGCTGGAGCTCGAGCTGATGCGCGGCGGGCTCGAGCCCCGCGACCTCCCCGAAGCCTGGAACGCGCGGATGCGCGACTACCTGGGGGTCGTCCCCCGCGACGACGCCGAGGGGGTGATGCAGGACATCCACTGGGCCTGGGGCGAGTTCGGCTACTTCCCCACCTACACGCTCGGGAACCTCTACTCGGCGATGCTGCTGGAGGCGCTCTTGCGGGACGTGCCCACGCTCTGGGAGGCGGTGGCCCGGGGCGACCTGCGGCCCGCGCGCGACTGGCTGCGGACCCGCATCCACCTCGCGGGGTACCGGCTGGCTGCGGAGGACCTGGTGGAGCAGGTCACTGGCTCGCGCCTCGACGAACGGCCCTTCCTGCGCTACCTCGCCGGCAAGTACCGCCCCCTCTATGGGCTGGACCCGGCCTGAACCCTTTTCGCCCGAGCCGACATCCAAAGGGCAACTCGTCCAGGAGAACCAAGATGGCGAAGGAGACCACCACCACGCTGCGCATCGCCGGATGGAACTGCGCCAACTGCAGCGGCGCCACGCGAGCAGCCATCCAGAAGATGCCGGGCGTGACCTCGGCGACGCCGGACCTCCCCAAGGGCACGCTGGCGGTAACGTTCGACGCAGACGCGGTGACCGTCGCAGAGCTGGAGAAGACCGTGACGCGCCTCGGCTACCGCGTCGTCCACGAGTAGGCCGCGAAGCCCCGGAACATCGAGAGCCCCGCATCGATCCTCGTGATCGATGCGGGGCTCTCTTGCGTCCGGAGGAAGCGTCAACGCCGAAAGGCGGGAGGCTCGAGCCTCCCGCCCTCCGGGCTGGAATGAATCACTCGGCCTTGACGGCGATGGTCCGGGCCTTCGCGCTCTCAGCGCGGGGCAGGGTCACGGTGAGCACGCCGTTGCGGGCCTTGGCTTCGATCTTCGCGACGTCCACGTCCTCGGGGAGGTGGAAGACGCGCTCGAAGGCGCCGAAGCCGCGCTCGACGCGGGTGTAGCCGGCCTGCTCCGGGGCCTTGCGCTCGCCGCGGATGGTGAGGTGCTTGCCCTCCAGCGTCACCTCCACGTCCTTCTCGGTGAGGCCCGGGAGGTCGAGGTCGAGCACGTAGCCCTCCTTCGTCTCGCGGACGTCGGCGGCGGGCGAGTAGCACTCCCAGGCGAAGCTGCGCCCGGCGTGGTTGAAGGTGTCCAGGACCTGATCGATGGGGTTGAACGCGAACTTCTGGATCGACAGC
>CAZAIE010001088.1:0-2916 GCA_964485035.1 uncultured Myxococcaceae bacterium
CCCCCGACCTCCAGGCGGAGCAGCGCAAGGGCGTGCGCACCGGAGACGCCCTGGTGGCGCTGGGCATCGTCGACGAGGCCACCCGCGCCGAACTCACCGCCCAGCTCGTCCGGGAGATCGTCTGGAGCGTGCTGGACGCCACCGACGGCGAGGCGCAGTTCGTGACCCGCGTGGCAGCCCGCAAGGGACTCATCCCCCTCGCGCTGGAGCCGCTCTCCCTGGTGATGGAGGGCTACCGGCGGACCTTCTCGCTGGTCCGCCTCCGCGCCCTGGTCGACCACGGGAAGCGCTACCTGCAGGCGCTGGAGCCGGCCTGCGCGGTCGAGGACCTGGCGCTCGCCCCAGGGGAGCGGCAGCTGTTCGCCGCCGCGGATGGCTCGAAGACCGTCGAGGACCTGATTCTGCTCAGCGAGCTCGAGGAGCGCGAGGCGCTCGCCGCGCTGGTCGCGCTGACGCACCTCGGGGTCCTGGAGGCCCGCGCCCAGTCGGGACGGCGGGTGGTCCTGGTCTGACGACCCTCAGGGACGCTCGCCCAGACGCTCCAGCGCGCCGACGAGCACCTCCCGCACCTGCTGGTCCGGCTCGCGCCGCGCCCGGGAGGCGACGACTTCCTTCGCCTGGGCCCCCAGGTCCGAGAGTCCCCGCGCGGCCGCCAGGCGGACATCCACGACCTCGTGCTCCACGAAGCGGCGAAGCTCGGGGAGGGCCCGCACCCCGTCGAGGGCGGCGAGAGAGCGCACCGCCTCCATCGTCTCCAGCACCGGCGCGCCCTCGACGCGCCCGCCCTGGAGCGTGAGCACCTCGCGCAGTAGCGCCGCCGAGGACGGCAGCCGCGAGAAGCCGAGCGCCGCGATGGCCCGGGGGCGCAGGATCGGCCGGGTGTTGGGGTCGCGCAGCACCGCCTCCACGGCCTTCTCCCACCCCGGACCCAGCCGGCGCATCCGCTCGGCGGTGACGGGGTTGTGGTAGCCGGAGAGGGCGCGCTCCGCCGTGGCGCGGGTCACCTCGGAGGCGAGAGCCGGGGAAGCGACCAGGCAGGTGAGGGTCAGGGCGAGCAGGCGGGACATGGTCACTCCACGAGGTAGTTGTTGCGCATCACGAAGCCCTGGCCGGGCGAGAGGTTCTCGCCGCCCTGCTCGTTCCAGTACATGAGGTTGCTCGACGAGGTCGTGGTGTCGTCCAGGTCGTCTTGTCGCGTCGGGTCGTCGTTGCCGTTCTCGTCCTGCTCGATGTTGTGGAACAGGCCCAGGAAGTGGCCCACCTCGTGCGCCACCACCGCCCCGGTCACGCCGTAGCACTGGCAGGCCCAGCTCACCGCCACGCCGCTGCGGGCGGTTCCCGAAATGGGCGGGCCGGGGATGCCGCCAGAGATACCCAAGAGGCCCTGCTGGCTGAAGCCCTTGATGAAGTAGACGTTCACCGCCCGCCCCGTCTGGCCTGCGGAGGTGGCGAAGAGCTTCTCCAGGTTCGCCGGGACGTCGGCGTTGATGCTCTCCAGGTCCTTGCGGCCGAGGTCCCGATAGTTGACCTGGTCGATGGTGATCCCCGCCTTCCCGTAGATGGTGCGCAGCTTCTGCAGGATGGACTGGACCGCAGAGGACGAAGGCGCGGTGGACGCGCTGACGCTGCCGCAGGGGTGGCCCGCGGTCCCGTTGAAGAAGAAGTTCACGTTGAGTCTCCCAGCGCTCACCTTGCCGCCCGGGGCGTACTTGTAGAGCACGCGGGTGATGGGGGTGCCCGAGCAGGTCATCTGCGGGTCGCACACCTCGGGCACGAAGCTGTAGGGCTTGCCCGTCTCGAGCGGGTACTTGGGGGAGATGGGCACCATCATCGTGCCCACCTGGTTCTCGGGCAGGAACCGCACTGGCTGGTCGAAGAACCCACCGTGGGAGGCGAAGAGTGTGTCTCCGCCCGGCGAGACCAGCGAAGTGGCCATGGGGTAGGTCCCGTCGGAGCTCTCCATGAGGATGGTGAACGAGACGGTATGGTCGGGAGTGGGCGCCAGCGAGGTCGCCGCCGCGTTGCGGCTGGAGAGGGAATAGACCGAGCTGCCCTGGGCAGGCAGGCACGCCTTCACGTTCCAGGGGTAGGCGCCCTTCAGCGTCTCCTGGCTGCGCACGCAGGCAAGGCCGCTCGGGCAGGTGGTCGCACAGGCCTCGCTGCAGACGCCCAGGTGGCAGAAGCCGCTGCGGCAGTCGGCGTCCAGCGCACACACCCCGCCCACGTCGGTGCCGGGCGAGGAGCCCGGGTAGCAGAGCGCCCGCAGGCCGGTCCGCCCTCCCGAGGCGTCCAGCGTCGGCCGGTAGGCGCAGCCGTCCCCCAGCGCGCACCCCGCCCGGTCGCTGCACGACGAGGTGCAGACCTTCTCGGGAAGCAGGCAGAGCTTGCTGGGGCAGTCCGAGTCCTTGGCGCACGGGACCGCCGCCTCCTTGACGCACACCGAGGTCTGGCACCGCAGGCCGGGGCCGCAGTCCGCCGCGGTGGCGCATGGCGGCATGCAGGCCCCCCCGGCGCAGGTGTAGCCGGAACGGCAGTCGCCGTTGCCGGCGCAGGTGGCGAGACACAGGGTCAGCGTTCCGCGCTGGCGGCAGAGGCCCTCGGCGCAGGTTCCCTGGGGACAGGGAGCCGAGCAGTACCCCCCGGGGAACGTGAGGGTGCAACTCCCCGAGGTGCACTGGGCGTCCTGGGTGCAGGCCGCGCCCACCTTCCCGAGCGAGGGTCCGGCATCAGCCCCCGCAAGGGCTCCGGCATCCGCGCCCGACACGGTCCCGGCATCGGCGTCCGAAGCACCGTCCTCCGCTTGCGCGCCAAAGGACAAGCCGCGGCGGCCGCCCCCGATGCCGTCGGCCGGGACCGGACGGCGCTTCACGAGGCCCGTGGCGAACAGCAGTCCGCCGACGCCGACCGCCAGGAACG
>CAZAIE010001089.1:0-2913 GCA_964485035.1 uncultured Myxococcaceae bacterium
GGGTTCGTGGTGGGCGCCGACGACTTCACCTTCACCCCTTCGTCCGCGCTCGTCCCCGGGGCGCGCGTGCGGCTGCTCGCCCACGCCGACCACGACATCCCGCCTGCTGCCGAGCACACGGTTCGGGCGTTGGTCGGAGACGAGGAGGTCTCACGCGGGCGGTTGCGTATGCTCGTAGGAGGCGCCCCACCCCCTCCGCCGCTCCAGCCGTCCGCACCACTCCAGGGTTTCCAGGGCTGCGACGTGCAGGTCCAGGACTCGTCGATCCGCTTCGTCGTCGGCTCGGGCCACCCCTACCTCGACGGCCACTTCCCGGATCAGCCCGTGCTCCCGGCCGTGGGCCACTTGCGCTTCGTGGAGCACGCCGCGGAGCTGATGCTGGGCCGGCCGGTTCGACTGGCCGCGCTCGGACGCGCCCGCTTCCAGGAACCGATCCGCCCTGGCGACTGCCTGGACCTCGACCTGCAACTCGCGCCGCCGGAGCTCCGCTGGACCTTCAGGAAGGCCGGCGCGGTCTGCTCCCGCGGCAGCGGCCGGCTCGCCTGAGTCACTCGTCCAGGACGGTCAGCAGCATGTACGCCACCGAGAAGCGCGCGCTCTCGGGGACGAAGCACAGCACCTTCTGACCCGGCTTCGCCCGACCGGACGTGAGCAGCTCGTCCAGCATGATGAAGATGGAGCCGGCCCCGGTGTTCCCCTTCTCGGTGAGGTTGGTGAAGACCTTCTCCTCGGGGATGGGCAGGTCCAGCGCCGGCAGCCGCGACTCCACCTCGGGCCGGAAGAAGTGCGAGGAGTAGTGGGGCAGGAACCACGCGAGCTCCTCGGGCTTGAGCGGGTGCTTCTGCAGCGTGCGCCGCAGGCCCTCGGCCATGAGCCGACCGATGTTCTTGCCCAAGAGCCGCGCGTCCTGCCCGAGGTTGAAGAACCCGCGCCGCACCGCCTCGCGGATGTCGTCCACGTCGCGCCAGCACTCCAGGCTGCCGTCCTCGCGCTTGCGAGCGCCGTGGTACATGCACGCCTCGATCTCGCCGGCGAACGAGACGTACTCGATCCACTCGATGCCGAGGCGCAGGCCGCCGCGACGGTTGGGCTCGGACTCCAGGAGGAACGCGCCCGCCCCGTCGGAGAGCATCCAGCGCAGGAAGTCGTGCTCGAAGGCGAGGTGCGGGAACTTCTCCAGCGCCTTCACCCGCTCCTCGATCTCCGGCTCGAAGTGCCGGCCCAGCATCAGCGTGCTGGTGACCTCGGACCCGGTCACCACCGCGCGCTGGGCCTCACCTGCGGCCACGGCCATCGCCGCGTACTTCAGCGTGGTCATGGACGCGCAGCAGGCCCCGGCCCCCGTCACCACCTCCATCGGCGGCGCCCCCAGCTCGCCGTGGACCATCGACGCGTGCCCGGGCACGAACTGGTCCGGCGTGGTGGTGCCGCACCCCAGCAGGTCGATCTGCGTGAGCGGCACCCCCGCCTTGGTCACGAGCCGGCGCACCGCCTCGGCGGTGAGCTGGGCGTTGGTGTGCGTCCTCTGGCCCGTCGCGGGGTCGAGCGCGTAGTGCCGGCTCTTGATGCCGTTGGACTTGAGGATGCGGGCGCGCGCCACCGAGGGGCGCTCGCCCACCTGCCCCAACACCTTCTCCATCTCGTCGTTCCCGACTGGCGCGCCGGGCAGGAAGGATGCGGTCGCGGTGATGTAGGCCTTCACGTCTTGCCTCCTGAGGGCTCGCTCAGCTCGGCGATGCGCGCGCGGTGCCACCCCGGCGCGAAGACCTTCGAGAGCAGCCCGACCAGCACGCACCCGGGGATCAGCGGGAGCACCGAGAGCAGCCAGCAGAACCAGGTGAGTCCGATGGGGTAGCGCAGCGCGGGGACCGCGGTGCCCACCTTCTTGATGATTCGGGCCCAGACCCGGAAGAACGCCTTCGCCCCCAGCTCGGGGATGAGGAACCGCTCCTGGACCTGCAGCGCCTTGACCTCCGAGCCGGCGAGCACGCTGCGGTCGAGGCGGCCGGCCTTCAGCGCCTCGAGGAGCATCCCGCCGGGCCTCGCGAGCGCGGCGATGGCCTCTGCGGAGACGCCCGCGGGCGGGAAGGGACCGCCGGTCTTGCGCCCGGCGATGAGCCAGCGAGGCGTGGTGTAGAACGTCGACCACGCCGGGCCCTGGTCCACCAGCACCAGGTGGTCGATCACCCGGGCGCCGCGCTCGGCGAAGAGCTTCTTCAGCTCCACCCAGGCGCGCTGCCACATGTTGCGGCACGCGCAGAGGACGACGGTGGGCACGCCGCGCAGCACCTCGGCCTGCGGCGAGCGCAGGAAGGCCACGAAGGGCGGCGCCGGCGAGAGGTACCAGACGGAGTAGCCGAACACGACGAGGTCGTACTTCGTCCCGGCGTCCAGCGGCACCGGCTCGCCTCCGCCAGCCGGACGCACCCGCAGCGGGCGCAGCGGCTGGGGCTCCGCGAGCACGCACTCGGGGAAGACGCCCAGGAACGCGCGCATGCCCCAGGGGAACGGGTAGACGCCCTCCGGCTCCAGCACCAGGGTGTCGACCTGCACCTCCGGGTCGGCGCGCAGCGGCGCGAGAAGGGAGTCGAGGCAGTCGGTGAGCTGCCCCGTCTGGCTGTAGGTCACTGCGAGCACGCGCTTCATGACGCTCCTCCCAGCCGCGTGATTCGAAAGCCGCCCTCGAGCCCGTCTCTGCATGCGGTGCAGGCCACGAGCACGTGTCCGGGAATCGCGGTGCGCAGGAACGCGCAGGCGAGCGCCGCGCTCTCGGTGAGGAAGGCCGCGCACCCCGAATCCACGCGGGGCAGGTCCGCGACCGCTTGCGGCTGCGGCCTCCGGGCCGCCCAGAGGTTCTGCGCGAGGTGGGTGGCCCCAGCGAGCGGCGCCGCCTCGCGCCCCGCCTCGCCCACC
>CAZAIE010001090.1:0-2913 GCA_964485035.1 uncultured Myxococcaceae bacterium
CCTTCGTACAGCTCACCACCGATGACAAGGTCGAGGCCATCGTCGGCAGCGACACGCGCACCCTGAAGGAGACCAGCCTCCTGGGCGCGGTCAGCTACGGCGCCACCTTCAACCAGGATGCGGGGGACACGGCGTTCCGCGTGCGCCTGACCCGCAAGCTCGACGCCGGCGCGCCCGACTCCTCGGGCACGCTCCCCAAGCCCTTCACCGTCGGGGCTCTCGCCAAGTCCACCTACTCGCGCGCCGAGGCGGTCTCGGTGTCGTGGACCAGCGAGCCCTCGGGCGACCCGATGACGCTCGAGGCCGCGGGGAGCTGCCTCAACACCTACCGCGCGGAGCTGGGGACGGGCGCGACGAGCCACGCCATCCCCGCGGGGTCGCTCAAGAAGCGCGAGCCGGGCAGCGCCACCGAGCAGGTCCCCGACGAGTGCGACGTGACGGTCACCGTCTCCCGCTCGCGCCCGGGCAAGGTGGACCCGGCGTTCAAGGGCGGCAGCTTCAACGCGCGGCAGGTGCGGACCGCCAAGTTCCACTCGGCGCCCTGAGCGGACCGACAGCCTGGCGAACAAGCGGGGCGGCCCTGGGGCCGCCCCGTCGCGTTTGCTATCATCTCGGCGCTTCGCCACCAGGAGACCCGCAATGGAGCTCAACGAAATCCTGCAGATCGCCCTGCGCGGCGGCGCCTCGGACATCCACCTGAAGGCCGGCCTGCCGCCCATGTTCCGCGTGGACGGCACCCTGGTCCCGCTCAAGGACGCCCGGCGTCTCCCCCCCGAGGAGATCGCCCGGATGGCCTTCGGGATCATGAACGACTACCAGAAGGAGAAGTTCAAGCAGACCAACGAGATCGACCTGGCCTACGGCGTCCCCGGGCTCGGCCGCTTCCGCGTCAACGTCTTCCAGCAGCGCGGCACCATCGGCATCGTCCTGCGCGTGATCCCCTTCAAGATCATGTCCATCGACCAGCTGATGCTGCCCAAGGTCCTGGAGAAGCTCGCGATGAGCGAGCGCGGCCTTGTCCTGGTCACTGGCACCACCGGCTCCGGCAAGTCCACCACCCTCGCCGCGATGATCGACTACATCAACGCGGTGGACACCTGCCACATCATGACCATCGAGGACCCCATCGAGTTCCTCATCCGCGACAAGCGGTCCATCGTGAACCAGCGCGAGGTGGGGGTGGACACGCTGGCCTTCGGTGGCGCCCTGCGCTCGGCGCTCCGCCAGGACCCCGACGTGATCCTCGTCGGCGAAATGCGCGACCTGGAGACCATCGAGACCGCGCTCACCGCGGCCGAGACCGGCCACCTGGTGCTCTCCACTCTGCACACCCTGGACGCGACCGAGACCATCAACCGCGTCATCTCCGCGTTCCCGCCCTACCAGCAGAAGCAGGTGCGCCTGCAGCTCGGCGCGGTTCTCAAGGCCGTCATCAGCCAGCGCCTCGTCCCCAAGGCCGACGGCAAGGGCCGCGTCGCCGCGGTGGAGGTGCTCATCAACACCGGCCGCGTCCGCGAGCTCATCGAGGACAAGGACCGCACCAAGGAGCTCACCGACGCCATCTCGCAGGGGCACCAGACCTACGGGATGCAGACCTTCGACCAGTCGCTGATGGGCCTGCTCCAGCACGGCATCATCACCTACGAGGAGGCGCTGCGGCAGGCCTCCAACCCCGACGACTTCGCGCTGCGCGCCTCGGGCATCTCCGCGACCAGCGACTCCAAGTGGGACGACTTCGAGCGCAAGCCCGCCGCGGCGCCGGCACCCGTCGCCGCGCCCATGCCCGCGATGCGGCCTCCGGCTCCGATGCCTCCTCCGGGAACCACGCCGATGCCCGCCGTCCGTCCGGCGACCAACCCCTCCATCCCCATGCCCGTGGTCCGGCCTGCGGCCCCCGTCGCTCCGGCGGCTCCCGCCCCCGCGCCCGGCCGCGGTCCCCAGACCTCGAACCCCGACCCGAACGACCCTGGCTTCGAGATCGAACGGTTCTAGTGCAGCAGTCGACAGTCGGGAGTTGAGGGTCGAGGGTTCCTGGCACCCGGTCGGGGCGTGCGCTCTCGCGCGGCGGTCGCCGCTTGGCGCAGGGCGGAGGGGAGGGCTATTCTTCGCGCCTCTTCAACCAGGCCGCCCCACCCGGAGCCGAGCAGACAGGGATCACGAATGGAACAGGCAGCGCTGCGCCGACGCGTCAAGGAACTGATCATCAAGGTCTGCGACGTGAAGGACGTGACTCCCGAGCAGGTCGACGACGAGGCCATCCTCTTCGGCCCCACCAGCCAGATGGACCTCACCAGCCTCGATGCCATCGAGATCGCCATCGGCATCGAGCGCGAGTTCAAGGTGAAGATGCAGAACCTGAGTTCCGCCCGCGACTACTTCAAGTCGGTCGCCTCGCTCTCGGACTACATCGCGCAGAAGGCCGACCCGGCCGTGCTGCAGAACCTCGACAAGCAAGGGTAGGGCGTGGGCGTCCGAGTCGATCTCCGGGCGGCGGCGGCGCTGTCGTGCTTCGGTGCGCAGCCCGAGGGCCATGCGCGCGCGATGCGCGAGGGCCGCATCGGGCTCGCGCGCGTCGGCGAGGGCACGTGGATGAAGGACCCGTCCATCGTCGCTGGCATCGTCCCCGACCGCGACCCGACCCACCAGCGCCCGCACGCCCTCGCCGCGGAGGCTCTCGACCAGCTGGTGGAGCAGGCCCAGCTCACCGAGCGCGAGCGGAAAAGCTGCGCGGTGCTCGCCGGCACCACCACCGGGTTCAACGCCGAGGAGGAGATAGCCTTCCTCGCCGCGCGCGAGGCCACCGGCGTCTCCACGCACCAGTGGAAGCTGTTCTGCGGCGGTCCGGGCCAGCTCGCCGCGTTCGCCGCCCGCCGGCTCGGCGCCCGCGGCCCGGCGATGACCTTCACCACCGCG
>CAZAIE010001091.1:0-2911 GCA_964485035.1 uncultured Myxococcaceae bacterium
GCCCAGGATGGCCAGCGGGGAGAGGTTCTTGGTCAGCTCCGCGTTGGCGTACTGGTTGCCCAGGAGCTTCAGGGTCGCCACCAGCTCGGGGTGGAGGGCCGCCATCTCGGCGGAGAAAGCGTCGACCTTGGCTTGGAGCGCCTTCTGGTCCACCACGACCTGCCGCTCGGCGGCCTGGGCGCGCGCCTGCGCCAGGATGTCCAGCGCCGCGGCCTCGTTCTGGGCCTTCCCCACCCGCTCCAGCTTGTCCACCTGGACCGCGGCGTTGGTCTTCACCTCGGCGAGGTCGCGCTTGGCGCCCTCCAGGCCCTTCTCCTTGACCAGGCTTGCCTGCCTCGCCTCGGAGATCTCCTGGTTCACCCGCTCGCGCAGCTTCTCGTCCTCGAGCCGGAAGTTCTCCTGCTTCTTGCCCAGCTCGCTGACGATGGCCGTGCGCTGCGCGTCGGCGAGGAGCTTCTTCACGTCCTCGTCGAGGATCTTCACGTCCAGCACCTCGACGTCGTAGACCCACAGCATGTTCTCGTCGAACTTGCGGCCCTCGCGCGGGCCCTCGCGCTTTCCGCCCAACAGCACGTCGCGGATGACCTCGGTGGAGCGCGAGTGGAAGTCCTCGATGCGCGTGGAGCGCACCGCCGCGCGGACGATGGACCCCAGGTGGTCGCAGAGCAGCCCCACGTAGTTCTTCACGTTGAACCAGCGGTCCGCGCCCTTGCCGTCGGCGCCGGGGAGGAACGAGACCCGGTACGAGAGCCGGACGTCCAGCTCAACGTGATCGCTCGTGCGCACGCGGACGATGTCCGAGACCTTGTTGCCCTCGGTCTGCAGGAAGCAGGTCTTGAGGAGCGTCTCGTCGGACTTGGGCTTGCCCGTGGAGAGCGTAAGCACCTCCAGGTCCTCGTCGTAGGCGAGGATGCGGGTACGCGGGCCCCGCACCACCTCGCGGCGGTCCTTGGCGGTCACCAGCACCGCGAACGAGGGCGGGATGTAGACCGAGACCGCGCGGGCCGGGTCCACCGCGCCGAGCCCGTAGAGCTTCGCCGTCTCCGGGTCCACCGCGCGCTTTGCCACCTCGAAGCGCGTGGGGTCGGGCAGGTAGTTCGTGGGGCCTATCTCGGTGGCGATCTTCCCGGTCTCCAGCTCGCGGACGTAGATGCCCTCCTTGTCCGACAGCGGGATGGGCCGCACCTCGGCGATGGGCTCGAGGTTGGCGCTGGGGAAGAAGAAGCCCTCGCGGTCCTTGAGGAAGATCTCCTGGCCCGCGGTGTACTGCCCCACCGGGATCTGGTCGCCCTCGGCGGCGGCGAAGTCGCGCAGCACGCGCACGTGCAGGCCCATGCTGCGCTTCAGGTGCCAGGCCTTGAAGACCTTGGTCCCGCCGCGGAGCACGAACTCCTCCATCGGCTCGGGGAAGACG
This sequence comes from uncultured Myxococcaceae bacterium, assembly GCA_964485035.1. Classification (GTDB taxonomy): domain Bacteria; phylum Myxococcota; class Myxococcia; order Myxococcales; family UBA5297; genus CAZAIE01. The sequence continues at coordinate 1,415 of CAZAIE010001091.1, forward strand.
AGGCCGGGGCCACGCACGTGCTTCTGGTGGCCGGTGTGGACCAACAGGATGGCGTACTCGCCGTCGAGCAGGGTCACCGCCGTGCGCACGTAGCTGCCGCCCTTCTCGGGCACCACCTCCAGGCCGGTCTTGGGGATGTAGAAGCTCACCCCCGAGCCCTTCACGATCTTCTCGGTGCCGATGGGGCTGGGGTCTCCGTCCACGCGGTCGTAGACGCGGACCACGAGGTACTGGTCCTCGCGCAGCTTGTGCGCGTCGATGACCTCGGCGCGCTGGCCGGGCCAGAGCGGGAACGTGGCCGGGCCGGGGATGACCACCTTGCGTCCGATGAGCAGCTCGATGGCGGAGTTGCTGCCCTTCACCGGCTTCGCGGTGGGGTCCTTGGGCGGGTTCTCGAGGACGACGTACTGCGCGCTGGAGGCGATGACGAAGGGGTTCACGCCCGACGAGCCGTCGTCGGCGCGCATCGGCGCGAAGCGGCCGGACTTGTACTCGACGAGCCGCTCGGTGTTCGACAGCGAGATCTTGGTGGGGCCGACGTAGAGGACGATGTCGCCCTTGGTCAGGTCCTGGACGTAGGCGTACTCGTTGGCGGCGATCAGGATGTCGCGCTCGCGGGCGTCGCGCTCGGGCATGGTTCGGTCCTCCTCGTACGTCGGGGTGACGGCGGGGCGCGGTCGGTCGTCTCGCTTGGCCACGGCCCCCTCCGTGTTGCGTCCGGGCTGGACGCTGCAAGGGGCAAGCCTAACCAGGGGTCCCGGGAGGCGCATGGGCCTGCACCGGGATGGGGCAGCCGGACGGGAGCAGGTGCGCCAGAGCGGTGCGGGCGGATCGTTGAGCTGGGCTACCGCCTGCTCCTACTGGAACGGGATGACCAGCGGACGGTCGAACGACAGCATCAGGTGCATCACCATTCGCATGGGTTCGACGCTATCCAGACAGGCCTGGGAGTGAGCAGCTTACGCGACGCCGACCGGCCCGTTCGAGCACGTTGGGCAGTTTCTCGGGCTCTCTTGTCCGGTCCTTCCCGGTCGCGCCTAGCGTGCTCTCCACGCCACTGCATCCGTCACGAATCGGACTTTCCCGCCACCCCACTCGCCCATCCCCGATTTGTCACCGTTGTGTCACGGCGAAGGCTCTGCTAGAACGCCGGCCGTTCATTGGTTGTGATCTCTCTCACATTCGCTCCAGTCCGACACCTACGAGAGAGACGACAGTCCCTAGCCTGGTCGGAGGCCACATGCGTTCGACGTTGTCGTTGGTCGCTGGAGCGATCCTCGCTCTGAGCGTTTCCCCTGTCGCCGCGCAGACTGCGGCGGACCCCGCTGCCGCGCCAGTTCCCGCCGCGCAGCCCGAGGCCCAGCCTGCTGCGCAGCCCGCAGCGGACCCGGCCGCGGCCCAACCCGCGCCGGCAGCCGACCCCTCGGCCCAGCCCGTTGCCCAGCCAGCGGCTGATCCCGCTGCCCAGCCGGCCCAGCCTGAACCGGCTGCGCAGCC
>CAZAIE010001092.1:0-2906 GCA_964485035.1 uncultured Myxococcaceae bacterium
TCTCGCACTGGCTGTCTACACTTCACACGCTGCTGACCGCGAAACACGAGTCAGAGCGAGCGCACCCTGCGAGCCCTCGCGTCCGCTGCCGCGAAGGGGTGACCAGGCAACGAGCGCGCCGCTGCAGCTCGCGCCCTCGGACTGGTCAGCGGGCCCCGCGCGTGAACCCGAGCTCGTCGAGCTGGACCTCGAGCTGTGCCCCTGGAGCTTCGAGGACACGACGTTCTCCGGGCCTCAGCGCGACCTCCAGGTCCAGCGCAGGCGCGGTCCGGATGCCAGGACCACCGCATCGCGCTCGCCGAGCGGGAGCTGCGACCGCCCGGGCGGGACAACCTTGAAGAACAGCCACGCAGGCGCGCTCTCGAGCCGCCGGGCGCTGACCGTGAGAGAACCACTGGCGCTCTGCCCGGCGAAGAGGAGCGGCTCGATCCCGTCGGTGGAGGTCGGCACGACTGCGCACGACTGCCCGCGATCCGCAGGTAGTGGCCCGGCAAGGCGACGTTCTCGCTGGCGTCCACCCAACTCTCGGGGTGCTCACGCACCGCGGCGGAGGCCCTGCCCTGGACTTGGGCGACGGCAGTACCGGTTGCCAAGGACGCCGCGGCGGCGAGCGCGACCGCTGCGGGCCAGGTCCGGGCTCGGGGCTGGCACCTGGGCGCCGAGCGCTCCGGGCGCGGACGATGGCCTCCAACGCCGCCCGGCCCATCAGCGGCAGCACCCCCAGCAAGTCGGTCTGGAACTGCATCCAGAGGTCGTTCGCCGACGCGCGGCCATCCTCCTTGAACGCAGGGATCTCACGGGCCGCGTCCGCACGCATCGAGTCGGTGAGGTCGAACACCTCGAAGGCGATGCCCTCCAGGACCGCGCGCCTCGGGACGCCAGTGCGCTCCCACCCCGGAGAGCCTGCGGTGCGTCCCCGGATGATCGAGACCACGGCGTTCGGCGCGGCCTTCCTCGCGGGGCTGGCGGTCGGGTTCTGGCCGAGCAAGGACGGCATCCGGAGGACCTGGAAGGCGGAGAAGGAGTTCTCGCCCCGGATGAAGCAGGGCAAGCGCGAGCGGGCGAAGTGGCGGCGTGCGGTCGGGGTGGGGTGAGCGAGGGGAGGCGTGCGAGCCAGACCGACCCCAGAGATGAGGCCTCTGCATGCAGTCCTGCGTCGGCCAGGCGCACAGGTGTGCGTGCCGCCGCACATCGCCGCGCCGCCGGTGTCCGTCTCCCGCGGCGGAGCCGTCTGGCCCGCGCGATGCTCCTCGCTCCTCCGGCCGCGCACCTCCTGCGGCCGAAACGGAGGAGAGGGACATGCGCTGGAACCTGCTGACGCCGACCGTCGTGACGCTGATGCTGAGCTCCCTGCCCGCGCTCGCTGACGAACCGCTGGGGGTGGTCCGGGCCGAGGCCTCCCAGGGCTCGGGCTTCGCGATGCAGATGCGGCTGGGGACCCAGGTGCTCGCCTTCTCCGGCAGCTACGGCCTCGGGGGCCTGAGTGGCGGGTTCCTCGCCGGGTACAAGACCGGTCGGGTGGTCCTGGGGTTGGGGCTCGACTTCCAGCGGATGACCTTGGCCGGGTCCGGCCCCTACGCCACGTCCTCGACCTCGACCGGGGTCCTCCTGGTGCCCAGCATCTCCATCGCCGGCCTGAGGGCGGCCGACGGTCGGGTCGAGATGTTCGGTCAGCTCGACGTGGGCGTTGGCGCAGTCATCTCCGACTACAGCAACCTCGTCCGGTTCACCTACAAGGCCGGTCCGGGGCTGCGGTACTGGGTCTCGCCGAACTTCGGGGTGAGCGCCCTCGCGCACGTCTCGGGCGAGCACGCGTGGTCGACCTCCGGCGGGAGCGCCAGCGACCAGCTTTCGATCGGCGCCACGGTGGGGATGCTGGCGGTCTTCTGAGCCGAGGCGAGCTGCGCCTGGCGGAGCGGACGCCTCCGAGCCCCCAGAGCCCCGGGACCTTGCCGCGGCCCGGGTCGGGTGTGCTCTTCTTCTCCTCGGGCAACGGACACAGGTCGACCGCCGTCCGGCCCGAGCGAGGGGAACTCCGATGTCTGCACGCTTGCGCTTCCTGGCCCTGGCCCTGTTCGTGGCCGGGCTCTTGGGGTGTTCGTCCGGGGTGGAGGAGCTGTACACGCAGTCGGCGCTGACGGCGACGGGAGCGCTCGCGCCGCTCGGGGACGGCACCTTCGCCTCGGCCACCTCCAACCTGCCGTGCGAGCGGGTGAGCTTCTTCCTCACCGAGGAGCGCGCCAAGCTCGAGGGCGAGTACTGCTCGGGCTGCGTGCGGCTGTTCCCCGAGCTGCCGCACCCGCTCTTCCTCGGCAGGGTCTACCGCGCGGGCACGCTGCTGGACCCGGTGCAGAAGTGGAGGATCGCCGAGGGCACGGTCACGGTGCGCGACCTCGCCTGGACCGAGATGATCGGCCAGGGGCAGTGGTACATCGAGCTCGAGTTCGACGCCGCGCTGCGCCAGACCGAGGCGATGGGCTGGGACCAGCTGCGCTCGGACCCGTCCGACTCGCGGCTGAAGGGCTGGGTGCGCTTCCACTACTCGGGGTTCAACTACCGCTCGAGCTACCACGGCGATTGCCCGCCGCCGGATCGCGCGGTGGGGCCGTACTACGAGGAGTCGATGGGGCGCGGCCCGGTCGCAGGGCCGCTGGAGGAGACCCCGCAGGCGCTCGCTGCGCTCCCGGTGGCCTGGGCAGGCGTCTCTCGCGCGCGGGTGGACGTGGTGCTGCAGGTGCGCACCTTCCCGCAGGGCGCGCACCGCTCCGACCTCGACGCCCGCGTCTCGCAGGACGCCAGCCCCTCCGCCAACGCCCTCTGCGCGGTGGTGGTCGAGGGCTACGGAGAGCGTGGGGCTGGCTTCTGCCCGGGAGGTGCGCCCCAGTCCTTCGCCACCCAGCTCCTCC
>CAZAIE010001093.1:0-2904 GCA_964485035.1 uncultured Myxococcaceae bacterium
TTCCCCAGAGGACTTTCACCTCCAAGTCACGCCCATGCTGGGCACACCAAACGAAGAGGACCGGCCCTGGGCCGATCCTCCGGGTACAACCCGATGCAGCCCGTGTCTCAGCCGCCGACCATCACGGTGAGGGTCCCGGAGGCGAGCGCGCAGGCGAGGGTGAAGGCGATGCGGAGGGCGAGGGTCGTCATGGCGGGCTCCAGTGCGTGCGTTCGTCCTGGTGTTCCCGCCCTCCCCGCGTTCTGGGAAAGCGCGCTCAGCTCGGGGCGAGCTGGTGCTCGTAGCGGGCCTTGGCGAACCCGAACTCGCACAGGCCGATGGCCGTCCGCCCGTCGTAGCGGTACGTCCCGATGCCCTCGCGCATCAGGTAGACCCCGTCTCCCGAGTAGGGGAACACCCCGCGCCGCTCGAACTCGAGGCGATGGGTCCGTCCGCTGCGGGTGCGCAGCTCCAGCGCCCCGCGCTCGGGCCAGAGCCCACCGCGCGAGAGCTCGTCCAGGCTGGTGCAGTCGACGATGGCGTCGGAGCTTCCGTCGGGGGCGATGGTGAAACCCGCGTAGAGCGGCCCGCAGAAGTCGTAGCGGATGGCCACCGCGGTGAAGCCGTGCCCGTCGGCGGTGACGCCCGAGAGCCAGTAGTGCCGGTCCCACGACCGCCAGTCGCGCGAGCCGAAGGAGCGGTCGCGGGTGCAGAGGAGCCGCAGCTCGGTCCGCGCCTCGCCGAAGCGCACCGTGCCTTCGAGGGTGCCGAACTGCTCGTAGTGCACCTGGCCCAGGTCCTTGAGCTTGAGGAAGAACTCCCGGCTCCAGCGCTCGCGGGCGATGGCCTCGGCCACCCGGGTGCGGTCGGTGCTCTCGGCGTAGTCGAAGAGCGGGTGGGTGGCGCGGAAGGAGAGGTCCACCTCGCCCTCGCCGAGGTTGCCCTCGGTGTCGGTGAGCGGCCCGCGGTAGGAGAGCCGCCAGGTCTTGCCCGGCTCCAGGCACGCGAAGGAGACGTCGCCCAGCACGAAGCCCTCGCGCTCGGGGCCGGGGTTGGCCACCAGCCCGAAGCCGCCCTTTCCGGCGAGGCGCACGTCCAGCCAGCACTCGGGGGCGCGGGGTCCGCGGAAGGCGAGGCGGAAGATGGCGGCGTTCCCCGCCTCGTCGCCGCCGTAGAAGAAGGTGCTGTCGTTGGGGAACGGGTGCGCGGGGTCGACGTGCTTCTGCTCGAGCGCCGCCGGGGACAGCCCGTGCTTCTTGCCGCGACGGACCAGGGCCTGCGCGAGGAGTTGCTTGATCAAAGGACGGGTCCGGGGAAGGGGTGGGCTACTTCGCCTGCGCGGGCTTGGCCTCGGCCTTGGCCTTGTCGGCCTTCTCGCCCTTCTCCAGCCGCGCCTTCATGCGGGAGATGAGGCCGTCGACGCCGTCCTTGGCGATGATCTTGTTGAACTGGCCCCGGTAGTTCTGGAGGATGCTCACCTCCTCGGTGACGATGTCGAAGACGCGCCAGCGGTCTCCCTCGGGGTGCAGCAGGTAGTCGGCGGAGACCTTGGAGGGGCGGCCGTCCTTCTCGGTGCGGATGACGGTGCGCACCAGGACGTCCTCGCCGCGCTTCTCCTCCCCGGCGTACTCGAGCTGGTAGTCGAGGTTGCCCTTGAGCTGGGACAGGTAGTTCTTCTCGATGATCGCCTGCAGCGTGGTGGTGAGCTCGGTGCGCTGCTTGGGCGTCATCTTCGCCCAGTGGTCGCCCAGCGCGCGCTCGGCGAGCACCGCGACGTCGAGCAGGTCGCGCAGCTCCCGGGCGATCTGCTTCTCGGCGTCGGGGGCCTTGCCGCCCAGCAGCTCGCGCAGCTTCTCGTTGGCGGCGCGGATGGCGTCGGTGCCCGACTTCGCGGGCGCGGCGAGCGCGGAGCCGCCCAGCGTCAGGCAGGCGAGGAGGGTGACGATCGACAGGCGGTGCATGTTCAGTCCTCTGGGACGTAGCTCAGCGCGCCCGGGAGCTCCCCGGTGGCGCGCTGCAGGGTGACCACGGCGACGTTCCACTCCGCGGTGGCCTGGATGAGACGTGCGCGCATCATGAAGTATTGCAGCAGGGCCTCGGCGAGTTCCTTGGGCTCGACCAGGCCGGCGGCCTCGGACTGCAGCACGCTCGCCAGCCAGGCCTTGCCGTGCTTCTGGCCGTCGCGGGCGGCGGCGATGCGGTCGCGGGCGTCGCGGGCCTCGCTCCACACCTTCTCCGCCTCCGCGGCGAGGCCGTCCTCGGCCATCTTCGCGGTGGCCCGGGCCCTGGCTTGCTCCGCCTCCGCCTGCTCGATGCGCGGCAGGCGCGTGAAGAGGTCCGGGGCCCAGCGCAGCGCCAGCCCCAGCGCGCCGGAGACGTTGTTGTAGGGGTCGTTGAGGAAGGCGTTGTTGGGGTGCTGCACCGAGGTGGAGGCCGCGAGCGTCCCCGCGCCGATGACGATGAAGTCCGGCCACCACTTGTTCCACTCCAGGTCCACGAGCCGGCCGGTGGCCTCCACCGCCTCGGCCGCGGCGCGGTGCTCGGGACGGCGCGAGGCGAGCGCCCGGGCCTGCTCGCGCGAGGGCAGCGTGTAGGCCACCTGGCGCAGCGGGGCGGGGTCGAGGTCGGCGCGGTCGGTGCCCAGGAAGTAGTGCACGCCGGCCAGGCCCAGCTCCTCGACCTTGCGGGCCTCGCTGAGCCGCGCGAGGACCTCGGCGCGCAGGGTGAGCACGCGGCGCCGGTCTGCGTCGGTGACGTCCCCCGAGCCCTCCGCGAGCTGCTGCTCCTCGCGCGCGAGTTCCTGATCGAGCAGGCCCAGGCCTTCCTGGAGCATGGCCTTGAGCTCGCGCCCGGCCTTCACCGCGAAGTAGGCCCGGGCCGCGTCGAGCGCCGCGCCGTGCTCGCCCTGGACCGCCAGCGCCTCGT
>CAZAIE010001094.1:0-2903 GCA_964485035.1 uncultured Myxococcaceae bacterium
GGCTCGCGACCTGGGAGGCGCCGGCCGGGCAGGGGCACTCCAGCAGCGCCTTCTGGCAGACCGGGCACTCGCACCGCAGCTCCGCCAGGCTGTCGCCGCCCTCGCGGGAGAGAAAGACCTGCGCCCCGCCGAGGCCGCGCCCGGCCCCGTCGACCACGCGCCCCTCGGCGACATCGGCGGCGCCGCCGGGGCGGACGATGGCCGAGCCGGTGGTGCGGGCGGGAGGTGGCGAGAAGGCGCCCTCGGCGACCCCGCGCACCGGCTCGAGGGCCGGGTCGGGCCAGAGGAAGAACGCGGCGATCGCGCCGGCGAGCACCACCAGGGCGACGACCAGGGCGCGCTTCACGCTCATTCCCTCCGGCGAAGGACCAGCACGAGCAGTCTACGTCGGGAGCGGCGCCTCAGGGGCGGGTCTCGAGTCCCGGGGTGGCCGAGGCGAGCCTGCCGTCCCGGAAGTGGGCAGTGCGCTTCTTCAGCGGCCAGGTCCAGGTCTCCAGGCGGACCCCGCCCTCCACCTCCTGGGTGACGAGCTCGGGGCGGCCCCAGGAGAGGGCGACGGCGTCGGCGTCCATCCCCGCCACCAGGCGCTTCTCCTCGATGGCGGCGCGCAGGTCCGCGGGCACGTTCTTGAGCCAGAGCGACGGCTCGTCCTCGCTGAAGAGGTCGGTGAGCGCGGCGGAGAAGTCCTCCCGCCCCGAGACCTTGTAGCGCAGCACCGCCACCAACGGACGGCCGCGGGGCTGGCCCGCGAGCGAGAGGTAGACCCAGGTGTTGTCCCGGGGCGTGTACAGCGGCCGGCGGGTGCGCACGAGCCCGGTGGGGTACTCGATGCGCTCGAGGCGGACCTTGGTGCCCAGCGGCAGCACCTGCTCGACCGCCCCCGGGAGGATCGGCGCGCCCTGGGTGTCGTCGAGGAGGTGGATGGAGTCGGCGGGCAGCGGGCTCACCAGCCGCCGCGTGGTGTCGGCGTAGAAGGGCAGGACGTTGAGGCTGGACCGGCAGTAGAGGATGCGGCCCTCCCACTGCTTCGCCAGCGCCGCGCGGTCCTGCTCGGGCAGCAGTTGCGCCGAGGCGCAGCCGCCCAAGACCAGCGCGAGGGTGGGGGCGAGGGCCAGCGACGTTCTCTTCGGGGACATGGCGGCTCCGGACTCCGGCGACGACCGCCGAGTGGGTATCAGGCGCTTCTGGGGCTCGCAAGGCGCACGGCGGGCCACCGGACGGGCTCAGTCGGCGCCCGAGGGCAGCGACATCGACCAGCCCGCCGGCAGAAGCAGTCCGGCGGCGACGCTGACCGAGCACAGGGCCAGGGCGAGAAGCCCGAAAGGGGCAACACTCATCGGCTCTCGACTCACCTGCTCGCAGGCGGGAGCAGGTGAGCGAGTCCAAGCGACGGGCCGGAGCGGGCGCTGCGCGGCAAAGCCCTACTTCTTCACCTCGGCCTTCACGAGGTCCATGCCGCACTTCGGGCACGAGCCGGGGCCTTCGTGCTTCACCTCGGGGCACATGGGGCAGACGTGCAGGGCCTTGGCCTCCTTCTTCGCGGCGGGCTTCTCCTTCGCGGGCGCAGCGGACCAGCCGCGGGTGGGGACGGTGGTGAGCACCAGCGCGGCGACGGTGAACAGGACGTACGGGATCTTCATGGGGCCTCTCTGTTGGGCAGCGGCATGCTGCGGTCCGTCGCAGCCTCTCTGCACGGCTCGTACCTGGGCGGATCCGCTGGAATCATTGGGGATTTCTCAGGCGGGACGGATCTCCTCCGTCACGGTGTGACGGGAGCGGTCACGGTGTCGTGGCCCTGGGGGACAGGTTCGCTAGGATGCGCGCGGTCATGGGCAAGCGCGCACGCGAAGAGGCGAAGGCCGCCGAGACGGATCCGCTGCTGGCTCCGGCGCTCGCCTCGGCGGCGTTGGTGGTGGCGGCCTCGTTCGACACCGGGCCGCTGGGATTCCTGCCGCTGTCCTTGAGGGTTCCGTTGGTGCTCGCGGCCCTGGCGGCGTTCTTTCGACCGGTGGCCACGGCGAGGGGAGTGGCGCTCCCAGGGTGGGCGGCCCCGGCGCTCGAGGGCTTGGGGCTGTTCCTGGTGCTGGGGACGTGGGGGCTCTTGAAGGTCGTGGGCCTGCACGCGAGCGACACCGACGACAACATCTACTTCTACTTCGCAGAGCGCGTGGCCCAGGGCGCGGTGCCGTACCGCGACTTCTTCTTTGCGCATCCACCCGTGCACCTGCTGATCCCCGCGGCGATCTTCAAGGTCGTGGGGTTCTCGGTGGCGGTGGCGAAGGCGCTGCCGGTGCTCGCGCAGACCGGGGCGGCGCTCTGCCTGTACCTGGCCCTCCGGCCGGCCGGGCGTCCGTTCGCCCTGGTCGCGTTGATGTTGCACCTCACTGCCTACGAGGTGCTGATGGGCTCGACCGACCTGGACGGGGAGAACCTGATGACGCTGATGCTCTGTGCGGGGGTGCTCGCGGCCACGCGTCGCCAGTCCCTCGTGGCCGGGGTGTTCTCCGGGCTGGCGCTGGGCACGGGGCTCTACGCGCTCGCCGGAGTCCTGGCGCTGGCGATCGCCTTCGTCGGGCGCTCGCGGCGGGAGGCGGGGGCGTTCTTCCTGGGGCTCTTCGGCTGCGTCGGGCTCTGGTGCGGGGCGTTCGGCGGGCTGGGAGGGCAGGCGTTCTTCGACGGCGTCTTCCGCTATCACTTCGCGAAGGCTCCGAGCGGGGACAAGGTGTCGCTCTTCGCCTCGGCGAACCCGCTGACCTTCGCTGCGACCTATCTGAACAACCTGGGGGCGTTCCTCGGGAGCCGGACCTTCGCAAAGTCGGTGTACTTCCACAGCGGGCTCTATGTCGCGGCGGGGGTGGGTGTGGTCTGGGCCGCAGCGGTCTCGCGGGCGGACGGCGCGGGGA
>CAZAIE010001095.1:0-2899 GCA_964485035.1 uncultured Myxococcaceae bacterium
GCTGCTGGCCGGGAACGCGCTCCGGGAGCGCAGCGCCGCCCTCGCGCTGAGGGCGGCCAAGGGGGCCCAGGGGCTCGTCGCGCGGGCCACCTCGCTCTGGCGCGCGCTTCCTCTCCGCCAGCGGGCACTGGGACTCGGCGCCCTCGGGGGCGTCGTCCTGCTGGCGGTCGGCTTGCCCCTGCTCTGGTCCAACCCGGTCGAGTCCGCGCTCTCCGACGGGGACGTGCGGCGGGCGGAGGCCGAGCTGCGCAAGGTGAAGCCCGGCCCCTGGCGCGAGTACCTCGACGGTTGCATCGAGGAGCACAAGAAGGACTGGTCCGACGCCGCCCGCCACTTCGAGGCTGCGGCCAGGGGCGGCGAGAGCCGGGGCTTCCACCGGCTGGTGCGCCTGACCCGCCAGGAGGCGTGCCAGGCGCGCGCCCACGCTGCCCTGGCCCTGGGCCGGCTGCGCGACCGGTCGGCGCTCTCCGCGCTGCGGACGCTGGAGCAGGGGAGGTTCGACGACGAGCAGAGCGACAATCCGCTGCGCCAGGTGTTTGGCTGCAACAGTCGTCGCGCCGCCGCCGAGGCCATCCACCTGATCGACGGACGCGAGGGCCGGTGATCCCCGGACGTCTGGAGCCCAGGGATTCTTGGCCGCAGGGCCCCTTCGGCAGTATGAGAGTTCGGCCCGGGTCTTCCGGGCCCCAGACCAGGACAGGGCGAACGACATGCGAAAGACGCTCCTCCCCGTGCTGCTGACCCTCGGCGCCTGCGCCAGCGGGCCCGCGCCGCGCAGCGAGATCGTCACGAAGAACAGCCAGTCTGCCGAGACCCGGCTCGCCGAGGCGAAGGCGATGGCCACGACCCTGCGGTCGATCGCCGCGCGCGCCCGCAAGGGCGAGGCGGGGACGCTGCGTGACGAGTACCTGGAGCAGGCGCGCCAGCGGCCGAACGACTGGAAGCCACGGCTGCTGGCGGCGTGGACCGGCGCGCCGACCGAGTCCGCGTGGCAGGACATCGCCAAGGTCTGCAAGCTCAACCCCGAGGAGCCGTGGCCCTGGACCGCCTCCGGGCTGGTCTACCTGCAGTGGCGGGGCTTCCTCTCCCAGGCCGAGCTGGAGTTCGGCCGCGCGCTCAAGGCGCAGGCCGGGTTCGTGCCTGCCCGGGTCGGCCTGGCCGACGTGCTGAGGCTGGGGGGCAAGCTCCCCGAGGCCAAGGCGGCGTACGAGGCGATCCTCGTCGACGCGCCCGACTGGCAGGAGGCGCTCTCGGGGCTGGGGCTCGCGCTCGCGGCGCTGAAGGACCCGGCCGCCCGACCGACGCTCGAGAAGGCGCTGGCGCTCGACCCGGACGACCTGCCCGCGCTCACCGCGCTGGCGCGCCTGGCGCTGGAGGCCAAGGACACGCCCAAGGTCATCGAGCTGTACTCGCGGATGCTGCAGTTCAACCAGAAGGACCGCGAGGCGCACCTGGCGCTGGCGAAGATGAAGGCGGACTCGGGTGACGGCGCCGGGGCGGCGACCTCCTACGAGACCGCGATGTCCATCGCCCCCGACGCGCAGACGGCGCGGACGCTGGCGGCGCTGTACCAGGGCCTGAAGCGCACCGACGACGAGGTGAAGGCGCTGGAGAAGGTGGCCCAGCTGGACACGAAGGACCCTGCGCCCTTCGTGCGCATCGCCGAGATCCGCAAGGGCGAGGGCGACACCGAGGGCGCGGAGACCGCGATGCGCCAGGCCACCGACCGCTCGCCGGACGACGCCGACCTCTCGCTCGCGCTCGCCCGCATCGTCGGCGAGAAGGACGACCTCATCGCCGCCATCGAGGAGTTCCGGGTGGCCAAGGGCAAGGGTGCGGCGGACGCCGAGGCGGGGCTGCGACCGCTGGAGGCCAAGGCCGGCCTGGGCAAGCCCATCACCGGCGACGCCAACCGGGTCTACGGCGAGGTCTTCGCGCGGCTGAACAAGTCGTTCCAGGAGCTCTCCAAGGCCAACCCCGCGCTGGGCGGGAAGATCCGCGCGCGGGTCACCATCGGCGCCGACGGCCGCGTCGCGCAGGTGGACATGCTCGAGGACACCGTCCACGAGGGGACGCTCACCGCGCTGGTCTACTTCTCGCTGAAGGACGCCGTGTACCCGAAGAAGGGCACCCCCACCTTCGAGTTCGTCCTCAACCCCGCCAGCGGCCCGGCGAAGAAGAAGTAGAGAGCCAACATGACCCACGTCCGGACCGGGCTCGATGTCCTGGTGCGCCAGGGCTTTGCGCCGCTGAAGGGCCTCGCCGTCGGCGCCATCTGCAACCCCACCGCGCTCGACCAGGACCTGCGCCACCTCGCCGACCTGCTGCAGGCGGCGCCCGGGGTCCGACTCGCGGCGCTCTTCGGCCCCGAGCACGGCATCCGCGGCGAGGCGCAGGACATGGTGGGGGTGGGCGAGGACGTGGACCTGCGGACCGGGGTCCGGGCGTACTCGCTGTACGGCGACCGGTTCGAGTCGCTCTCCCCGACGCCGGAGTCGCTGCAGGGGCTGGACGCGCTGGTCTTCGACATCCAGGACGTGGGCAGCCGCTACTACACCTTCGTCTACACCATGGCCCTGTGCATGCGGGCGGCGGCCCGGGCAGGGCTGCGCTTCTTCGTGCTCGACCGTCCCAACCCCATCGGCGGGGCGCAGGTGGAGGGCAACCGGGTCCATCCGGGCTACGAGAGCTTCGTGGGGATGTTCCCGCTGCCCAACCGGCACGGCATGACCGCGGGGGAGCTCGCCCGGCACTTCAACGATCACCACGGCATCGGTTGCGAGTTGACCGTCGTCGCTTGCGAGGGCTGGCGCCGTGAGGACTGGTGGGAGGCCACCGGGCTGCCGTGGATCCCGCCGTCGCCCAACATGCCCACCGTGGACACCGCCTGCGTCTACCC